>JAPKYU010000520.1 GCA_026394175.1 Acidobacteriota bacterium
CCTTCTCCTTTTACTTCGGCGCGCTACGTAACCGACGGCGACCGCGTCTCGTTTTACGCCGAGATGCGGGCTTTGCGCGCCGCCATGGAGGGCGGCAAAGAACCGCCATCGCTGGAGATTGCCGGGCCGCGGGAGCGCCTGTTCTTCAACCCGCGGCAGGTGACCTGCGCCATCGCCACCTGCGGCGGCCTGTGTCCGGGGCTGAACGACGTCATTCGCTCGATCGCGTTGGGATTGCATTACCTCTATGGCGTGAAGCGGGTGCTGGGCATTCCCTACGGCTATGCCGGGCTGGCGCGCGCCTCGGCGCCGTGGCAGGAACTGGCGCCGGCGGCAGTCGCCGCGATTCACCACGCCGGGGGCACCATCCTGGGCTCCTCGCGCGGCCCGCAGCCCATCGAGGACATGGTGGACGCGCTGGAGCGGCAGGAGGTCGATATCCTGTTCGTCATCGGCGGCGACGGCACGCTGCGCGGGGCGCAGCGCATCAGCCAGGAAATCTCGCGCCGCCAGCGGCCGATTTCCGTCATGGGCCTGCCGAAAACCATCGACAATGACATCGCCTGCATCGAGCGGTCGTTCGGCTTTGAAACCGCGGTGGGCGCCTCGCGCGATGCCATCCTGGCCGCGCACGCCGAGGCCCAAGGCGCCCGCTACGGGATCGGCCTGGTGCAACTGATGGGGCGCCACTCGGGCTTTCTGGCCGCCAACGCCACGCTGGCCACCAGCGACGTGAACTTCTGCCTGGTGCCCGAGTCGCCGTTCGCGCTGGAGCACGGCGACCGCGGCTTCCTGCCGGCGCTCAAGCGGAGGTTGCTGGCTCGCGGCCACGCCGTTATCGTGGTGGCCGAGGGCACCGGCCAGGAGCTGATCGCCGCCCACGGCGAGCCCCAGTACGACGCCTCCGGCAATCTCGCGCTCGGCGACATCGGCGTGTTCCTGCGCGACCGCATCCAGGAATACTTCAAGCGCATCACCATGCCGATCAGCATCAAGTACATCGATCCCAGCTACATGATCCGCAGCCTGCCGGCCTGCTCGAACGACTCGGCCTTCTGCCTGTTGTTGGGACAGAACGCGGTGCACGCCACCCTGGCCGGCCGCACCAACGCCGTGGTGGGGTACTGGAACCAGCAGTTCACGCTGGTCCCCATTTCGGCGGCCGTTTCCTCCCGCAAGCGCATTGAGCCGGACGGCCGGCTGTGGCAGGGCGTGCTGCAGTCCACCGGCCAACCCGACTTGTCCGGCAGTGGGCTGTAGGCTGTTGGCTGTGGGCCATGGGCTGTGGGTTGTGGGTTGCGTGCTGCTTACCGGCTCCTGCTGAGTACCTGCTGCCGGTTGAATGCTTCAGCCTACAGGCCACACTCTGCAGCCTAATAAGGCGCCGGTAAATTGGCTACCGTGTTGCGCACGCGCGCGGCAACAGAGCTGCGACCGTAAGGGAGCGGTTACCAGGCACGACAACCGCTCCCCCGGCCACGCGAATCGGGCTGGCTGGCCCGCTTTATTGATGAACTGGGCGGCTGCGCCGCTTTGATCTGCGCAAGGCCTGCGGCCTTCCGACCCGATCCCATTTATCGAAGGCTGCGCCTTCGTGGTTCTGTCGAGGCGCAGCCTCGACAGAAAACAGACGCCGTCATTGGAAAGGCCAAGCCGTTCCGCGGATCAAAGCGGCGGAGCCGCCGGCTGGGCGGCGAAGCAGTCCAGGCCATCGCGGACAACCCGCGCGCAGTTCAATCGGCTGCGCTATTCGCTACAAAGAGCGACGCAGGCCTGCGCGAAATGCTGAGCCTGCAGATGTCGGCAGGAACAACACGCGGATGAAACAGACCAGCTATCTTTACTTGCAGACACATACTACACAGATCCTGGCATACCGAGGACGTGTGATATTATTCCGGCTTAAAAATGGAGGATGTGCCATGCTTAGGCACTACGTGTACCGTATCGATCACGACACCGGATTCGCCCCACACGCAGCCTATGGCTGGTGCCTTCTTTGTGGTTGCAAGAAAACCACAATCGAGCGATGGGCGGAACCCGGGAGTTGGGTTGTCGGTATCGGGGGAAATAACACAAAGACGGCGAAGGACAAGCTGATCTATGCGATGCAGGTGTGCAGCACGCCGTCGTTAGCAAAGCTTCGGCGAAATACGCCACGGCTCACTTCCTATCTCCGTGGTCATCCAAAGCTCGATCCGGCATCGCGCGTGCTCGTTTCGCGGTGTTTTTGGTATTTTGGCGACAGGGCGCAGGAACCGCCTCGGCGCCTGGTATACCGCGGACGAAACTGCAAAAGACTTTCCGACGCCGACGTCAACAGGCTCCTTCGCTTTTTGAGCCGAATGAGCCGAAAAGGATTCAAGCCAGGAAAACTCGGACAACCGAACAATTGTGCTCCCGGCCGACCGGTTATCTGCGGCTGCAGGCGTGGCAACGCGGTTTCCCACCCGGCCCGCACGTCAACGGCTAGCCATCGGTGCGAGCGGCACTGATCCTCAGCCGTTTGGTACGCGACCGGGTAAGGCAGTCGCAGAATCTATGAGCAAGGTTTATCTAGTCAACGTTGGAGCCAACACGAGCCACAGCGCCGTCGCGCGCAGTCCGATCTTCAATGACGGCTCCTTCATTTTCGTCCCCTTTCCACTCCACGTTGGCAAACGCGGCACGCGGCCATGCCCAGTTGCAGACTGCCCGTTCGTACGGAAGGTAGACGTGCGGGATACCCACTCCGACCCCGATTGGCGAAACCTTACCTATGGCGACCACTGCGCCAACCCGCGAGCTAAGGCTCTTCTCCGCGTTGTTGAGGATGACATTCTGCTTTTTTGGGCGCTGCTCTGGCGTAACAGGGGTGGAGCATGGGAAGATGGTTTTACCGGCGAGCAACGCTGGTGCCTGATCGGCGCCCTGCGGGTTCGCGAGATTCTGGCATCTGGCCAGAGCCCTTCGGACGCCAACGCAAGCCGTCGCGCGCGTCTAAATGCCCATTTCCGCAACGAAATCCTCGGTCCGTCAGAGCGGGTATTCGTCGGATGCACGCGCTACTCCCGCCTTTTCTCGAAAGCGGTCGATCTCGAGGTCACGAAGAGGTCGGGCCTGCTGTACAGGACCTTACGGACAGCCCATGGGGCCGCCCTACGCCTTAAGGGCAGGCCGCATTGGAGCAGCTCTCTACGGTCCTGCCGCGCTATTTGGGATTTAGAGAAAGCGGACGATCGCCGTCGCGCTGAGATCGTGCGGGACGCGATTCTCCGAAGAACCGGATATGACCTACTTGCCGGTCTGTCACCCGCTGATGACGCTGGCCTGCGGCCAAAACTCCGCGCCTATCGGGCCTCCACGTCTTGTGCCAGTTCCCGGGGATGCACGGGAGCGATGAGACTCCCGTATCGCTCGAAGTCGCCTACGTTCAAGGTGAGCAACCGCAGGATGCCGTGAGCCATCATGACGGCCACGAGGCGCGCATCGTGGACCTGACGGCCCGAGACCCGATATTCGACAACCAGCCGTCTCCAGTGCTCGTGGACGGCAGGGGTGTCAGGCAGGAAATCCAACCGGGTTTCGATGAGCTTAGCCTCGTGGTCCGCGGCCTCGACCGGCAATCCGAATCCGTTCTCCGTTTTCGGTCGGGTGAGAACTCGCCAAAACTCAATGAGATTCTGGGAGGTGTAGCAGAGGGGAATACCTTCCCGGCGAAGGCGTTTCAGGGCCGCCTTAATCAGCGGATACTCGTCGGCGTCGCTTCGCGTCAGCCGGAGCAGGATGTTGGTATCAGCCAGAATCATTGGGCGCGATCGCGATAAATCATCTCCCGCGAAAACGTTTCACCGGCCATAGGCGGGATGCGGTCCGAATAAGCGGCCATGGCCTCGAACCAGGTTTCAAAGTCCTCTTCACTGAGGCCATGTAGTCCGCGCTTGGGCGCCGGCTGCCGCGCAATTGAGTTCAGAGCTGCCTCGACAAGCTCCTCGGGGCGGCGATCAGGCTGGCGGGCCATAAGCTCACGCAGTACTTGCTCAGCCTGCGGTGTCAGGTGAATCGTCATGCCTAAGTATACACCCCCCAACGAGCGCACAGGCGCCGCGCCGCGTCATCGGTGTTCATCCGTCCCGCAAGGCGGGACCGGTTGGCGGACTCCCAGCATTCTGGCCACTCGTCTCTGCGACAAGCCGCGTTCTTCCCTCAGCGCGGTCAGGTCCTGTTGAACCCGCAGCTCCGCGAGCGCCTGCTCAACCTGCGAACGGAACTGCGGGTCCGCATCCAACTGGCTGTCCATCCACTTCATGAACGACGAGTTCTGGTTCATAGGTTCACTCGTCCGGCGCTGCTGCCACCTCCTGTTTCAGTTGGTTCGTGGCCCGAAGTCTTGCCGGCGCTAGACGCGGAGCTCGACGATGGTGGCCCCGGTGCCGCCCTCCTGCTGCGGCGCGGCGTAGAACTTCTCCACCAGCGGGTGAGTGCCGAAGAACTCGTGCAGCGTCTTGCGCAGCACGCCCATGCCGTGGCCGTGCACCACGCGCACCCGTGGCACGACGGCCAGCACCGCCGAATCCAGGAACTTGTCCACCCGCGCGCGCGCTTCCTCGGCCCTGCAGCCGATCACGTTGATCTCGGAAAACGAAGCGTCCAGGCGCGTTTCGGTGTGCACGGTGACGTTGGCAGGCAGCGAGACGGCCGCCCTGGCGGCGGGCGGCAGCGGCTCCACCTGCTCCAGCGAGACCTTCATCTTCATCGCCCCCACTTCCACCTCGAGGGTGCTGAAATCCAGCCGGCGGCGGACGATTCCCTCGCGGCCCAACGCCTTGACGCGGACCATGTCCCCTTCCCGCAAGGAGTGGACATCGGGCGCCGCTTCCGCGGGCGCCGGTTCCTCCTCGGCGCCGCCGCCCAACTGCTCGAGCACCGCGGTGTCGTACTGCTCGCGCAACTCGCGCTTGGCGCGCGCCACCCGCCGCTCGGCTTCTTTCAGCAGGCGCTTGTCCTGGATCTGCTGGATTTCGGCGCGCCCCCGCCGCTCCAGATCGACCAGCAGCGACTGGATGCGCTTCTCCATCTCGGCCAGCCGGCTCTTCTCGCGCTTCTCCCACTCGGCGGCGAGCTGGGCGGTGCGCTCGCGCAGCTCGCCCTCCCGCCGGGCGGCCTCCCCGCGCAGGCGCTCGGCTTCCTCGGTTGTCTGGTGAAGCTGCGCCAGCAACCGCGACACTTCTTCATCCTGGGCGCTGAGCGCCTGGCGGGCCCGCTCCAGGATCTCGCGCTTCAGGCCCAGCCGCTGGGCGATGGCCAGCCCGCTGGATTTTCCGGGCACGCCCACGATGAGCTTGTAGGTGGGCTGCAGCGTTTTCTCGTCGAAGCCCACCGAGGCATTCAGCACGCCCGGGGTATTGGTGGCGTAGGCTTTCAGCGCCAGGTGGTGGGTGGAGGCCAGCACGGTGGCGCCGGTTTTCAGGAAGTAATCCACCACGCCGACGGCCAGCGCGCCGCCTTCCTGCGGGTCGGTGGCCGCGCCCAGTTCGTCCAATAGCACCAGGGTGCGCTCGCCGGGAGCCTCTGAAGACGCCGCACGTTCGCGACCGCCCTCGGTTTGCACCACCTGAAGGCTGTGCCCCACCTGCTCGGCCATGCGCTCGATGTTGGTCAAATGCGCGGAGAAGGTGCTGAGGTTCTGTTCGATCGACTGGTAGTCGCCGATATCGGCCAGCACCTGCTCGAACAGGGGCAGGTCGGCCTCGGCGGCCGGCACCGGGATGGCCGCCTGCGCCGCCAGCACCAGCAGACCCACGGTCTTCAGCGCCACCGTCTTTCCGCCGGTGTTCGGCCCGCTGATCACCATGACGCGGTGCTGGCCGTCGAAATCGGCCGAGAGCGGCACCACGGAGGCGTTGCGGCGGCGCAGCACGTCCTCGAGCAGCGGGTGGCGGGCCTCGCGCAGGCGCAGCCGCCGCTCGTCGTTGAAGCGCGGCGCGATAGCGTCGAACTCCATCGCGAACCGCCCCTTGGCGAACGCCAGGTCCAGATCGGTGATGGTCTCGAAGGCCGCGCCGATGCCGCCGGCATGCCCGCTCAGCAGGGTGGTCATCTCCCGGAGAATGCGGTGGACCTCCTGGGCTTCCTGCTCGAGCAGCGCCACCAGCTCGTTGTTCAGCTCGATGGTTTGCATGGGCTCGATGAACAGGGTTTGGCCGCTGCCGCTGACCCCGTGCACCACACCGTCGATGCGGCGCCGCGCCCCGGCCTTCACCGGCACCACGAACCGCTCGTTGCGGATGGTGATCAACTCTTCCTGCAGCGTGCCTTCGGCGGCGTGCTGCTTCAAGAAGGACTCCAGCGAATCCTGGATGGCCTTGCGGTGCTTCTCGATCGCGCGGCGCAGCCGCCACAGCTCGAGTGAAGCGTGGTCGTCCAGCGAGCCGTCGGGAAGGATCTTGCCGGTCAGCTCGCGCAGCAGCGGCCGGAACTCGCCCACCGCCTGGGCCGCCTCGGCCAGCGCCGGGAAGCGTTCGCGCAGGCTGCCGAGGATGTGCTTGAAGTCGGCGGCGCGGTCGATCAGGGCCAGCACCGCCGAGATTTCCACCGGCTCCAGCTCGGCCCCCTCGACCCGCAGCTTGGGCAGCACCGGCTCCAGGTCGGCGATGCCGCTGAAGTCCAGCCGCAACAGGCCCGCCGACTTGCCCGGCGTGCCCAGCGCGCGCAGGTATTCGGCCGCCTCGCGGGCCCGCTCGAGCTGCGCCTCCAATCTCATTCGGTCCGAGTGCGGCCGCAGTTCCCGCATTCGCTTGCGCCCTTCCGGCGTCTGCGCATACCGCTCCAGCACCCTCAGCAGTTCAGGAAATTCGAGTAGTTCCAGATCAGCACGTATTTCCATATTGCGGATTCCCGATTGCGGATTTCGGATTGCGAACCCGGATCGGCTTTCGATCCGCATTCCGCAATCCGCAATTATAAGATCTGCCGTTCGTCCCCAACGCGACGGGTGACCCGCTCGCGGTCCAGGTATTCCAGCAGCGGAATCGCGTACTTGCGGGTGATGCCCGTCAGTTCCTTGAAGGCCGGCACGCTGATGCGGTCGCTGCCCGCCTTGTAGCCGGCCAGCGTCCGCCGCAACTGCTCGATGGCGCTGTGGTGAAACATCAGTTCCTCGGTGACTTTGATCAGTGTTTTTTCCTTAATCAGAATCAGCAGGATTTTCCGGGCGCGCTGGGGCTCGACCGGCAGTCTCGCCAACACTTCCTTCACCGACGGGACGGCCAGGCCGGCGCCCTCGAAGGCCGCGGCGATCTGCTGCCTGGCGCGCTCCTCATCCTCCTTCAGGACGATCTGGCGGCCGGCCTGCTTGACCACGTCGCCCTGTATCTCGAGGCGGCGCTCGCGGGTGAGGCGGGCCAGCGCGGCCTCGAACACCAGCGGCGAAAGGCCCCGGAAGGCGCGCTCCCGCAGCTCTTCCTTCGGGATTCCGGGCAGCAGCGGGTTGGCGGCGTGGAACTGGCGCACCAGGTCCGCGGCGCCGGCCAACAGGGCGCGAAACCGCTCGCCGTGCGCCACCACGAATGGCGATTCGGAGAGCACTTCGATCGCATTCCGCACTCCGCATTCCGCATTCCGCATTCCCCGGGCCGCCTGGCGCAACTCGCTTTCCAGCCACCCCGTGCGGGCGATCAGGCGGGCGGCGTCGGCTGCCGGATCGCCGCGCTCCAGCAGCGCCAGCAGGATTTCCTCGCTCGACCCGCGTTCCAGTGCCTTAAGGAAGGGCGTAGGGTCGTCGGCGGCGCGCCGCCGCGGCGCCTGGTTATCGAGCACCCGCCCGCCCCCGATGGTAATGACCGGGGAAAACTGCCGCAGGATGAACCGGTCGCCCGGCAACAGGAGCGTGGGGTCGCGCAGCAGCAACTGCGCGTAGGCGGTGGCGCCCGGATCGAGCTTGTCGGCGCCCGGAGGCAGCCGCACCTCGGCCACGATGGAGGCGGTCCCGCAGTGGAAATGGGCCTGCGCGCGGTTCTTCAGCGGTCGCGCCGACCCCAGCAGGTGCAGCACCGTGTCGATGCGCTCGGTGGGCTCGAAGACGCCCGGGGCGGCCAACACCATGCCGCGCTCCAGCTCACCGGCTTCCACGCCCGGCAGGTTCAACGCGGTACGCTGGCCGGCCAGGGCGCGCTCGGCGGGCTCGTTGTGCACCTGGATGCCGCGCACCCGCAACCGCCGGCGCTCCGGAAACAACTCCACTTCCTCGTCCTTCTGCACCTGGCCCGAGATCAGCGTGCCGGTGACGACCGCGCCAAAGCCTTTCATGACGAAGGCGCGATCGATGGGCAGGCGAAAATAACGTGAGGAATCCTTGGCCGGGGTTTCGTCGGCCAGCCGGCGCAGTTCCGCCACCAGCCGATCCAGCCCTTCCCCGGTCCGCGCGCTCACCGGGACCACCGGCGCTCCGGCCAGGAACGAGCCGGCCACGAACTCCTCGATTTCCAGCCGGACCAGCTCGACGATATCGCCATCGACCAGGTCGCACTTGGTCAGCGCGACTATGCCGCGGCGCACCTCCAGCAGGCGGCAGATGTCGAAGTGCTCCTGGGTCTGCGGCTTGATCGACTCGTCGGCGGCCACCACGAACAGCACCAAGTCGATGCCGCCGATGCCGGCCAGCATGTTTTTCACGAAGCGCTCGTGGCCGGGCACGTCCACGAACCCGAGGCGCGCGGCCGGCGCGTTCTCCTCCGCGGGCAGGTCCAGGTGCGCGAAGCCGATGTCGATGGTGATGCCGCGCCGCTTCTCTTCTTCCAGGCGGTCGGGATCGGTGCCGGTCAGAGCCTTCACCAGCGCGCTCTTGCCGTGATCGATGTGCCCGGCCGTCCCGACAATTATGTGCTTCATTGCGGAAACACGAATTTTACTTCACCACAAAGACACAAAGGGATCAAAGAACACGAAGGGTAAGGCCCTTTGTGTTCTTTGTTTTTCTTTGTGGCTTTGTGGTGAACCCAACTTGTGGTAAATCTTGCACCACTATGATGAACCGCAGACAGTTTCTGGGAAGCGCGGCGGTGGCGGGCATGGCGGCCAGGCTGGCGGCCCGGCCGGCGGGCGGACCCTGGAAAATGAGCATGTACCAGGGATCGCTGCGCAAGTCCGACCCCTCCGTATTCGAACTGGCCAAGCGCGTCGGCCTGGACGGCGTGGAACTGCTGATGGGCGGGCTGAAGGACAACCTGCAGGTGCGCCGGCCCGAGGTCCGCTTGCAGTACAAGCAGGCGGCCAAAGCGCAGGGCCTGGTGGTCAGCTCCATCTGCATCAACATCCTGAACAACGTGGCCTTGAAGAGCGAGCCGAAAGCGGCCATCTGGCTGCTCGACACAATCGCGGCGTGCCGCGATTTCGGCTGCCAGAACATCCTGGTCCCATTTTTCGGCAAGGGCGAGCTGAACATGGAAAACAAAGAGGAGATGGAGCGCGTCGTGGACGTGTTGAAAGAACTCGGCCCGCGCGCCCAGGCCGCCGAAGTCACATTGGGGCTGGAGAACACGCTGAGCGCCGAGGAAAACATGGCCTTGCTGGAGAAGATTTCCGCGCCGGGCGTGGCCGTGTACTACGATGTCGGCAACAGCTTCAACAAGGGGCGCGACCCGGCCGCCGAAATCCGCAAGCTGAGCAAGCGCATCTGCCAGATTCACCTGAAGGACAAGGGGCTGCTCGGCCAGGGGCCGATCGATTTCAACGCCGTGGCTGCCGCCATCCGCGATATCGACTACCGCGGCTGGCTGGTGCTGGAGACCGGCGCGCCTTCGGGCGACCTGGAAAAAGACACGGCGGCGAACGTCCAATTCGTCCACAAGCTGTTCGGCTTTTGATTTGAACCACCAAGGCACTAAGACACCAAGACTTGGTGCCTTGGTGTCTTGGTGGTGAAGAGGCGCTATGATTCACAGAAGGCTTTTTCTTAAAGGCGGGGGCACGGCCATCGCCGGGGCGTCGCGGTTAAAAACGCTGGCGGAGCCTGCCCGGAAACCGCTGTTCACCTACTCGATCTGCAACGAGATCTTCGAGAAATGGGATTTTGCGGAAACCTGCCGGACGGCCCGCAAGCTGGGCTATGCCGGCATTGAAATCTCGCCCTTCACCCTGGCCGACAACATCGACGACATCAAGCCGGCGCGGCGCAAGGAACTGCGCGACATCATCCGGTCCGAAGGACTGCGCTTCGTGGGCCTGCACTGGCTGCTGGTGACCCCCAAGTGGCTGCACGTCACCACCGCCGACAAGGACGTGCGCGAGCGCAGTTGGCAGTACCTGGGCAAGCTGATCGAATTCTGCGGGGAGCTGGGCCAGCCGGCCATCATGGTGTTCGGCTCTCCGAAGCAGCGCGCGACCGGCCCCGGAGTCAATCGCGAGCAGGCCATCAAGTACCTGACCGACGGCCTGGCCGGTGCTGCCCCGCAGGCCGCCGCGCGGAAGATCACCATCTGCCTGGAAGCGCTCGACCACGGGCAGACCGATGTGGTCAACACGCTGGCCGAGTCGGTGGCCGCCGTCAAGCAGGTCCGCCATCCCGCCATCCAGACCATGTTCGACTACCACAACGTGGGCGACGAAAAGGAGCCCTCCGAGGCCCTGGTGCGCCGCTACTACCCCATGATCCGGCACGTCCACATCAACGAGATGGACGGCCGCCATCCCGGCACCGGCAAGTACGATTTCGTGCCGGTGCTGAAAGTCCTGAAGGAAAAGAAATACACGGGCTGGGTCTCGCTCGAGGTCTTCGACTTCAAGCTGGGCGCCGAGCGCATCGCGCGCGAGGCCATCGAGTACATCCGCGGCGTCGAACCCCGCGTGTAACCGAACCACAAAGGCACAAAGAACACAAAGGCCCACCAAGCAGGCTTCTTTGTGTCACTTCGTGCCCTTTGTGTCTTTGTGGTTCGTCCTCGGCTCTTTGTCTTTCCCTCGCTTCCATAAACGGCCGCCTATGGAGCGCTGGCGTCCCGCCGGCCCCCGCGTCTTCCACTCGCGGCTCTGTTGGTTCCGGCCCGCCCTGCGGGATGGTCCGAGTTCATCCGCGTTCCATTCCATCCCATTCTGCTGACGAGTTGCTTCAGCCGCCCGCGTCTGTTACAGTTCGGGCGCTTGCGGGAATGCTGTAGGGCGGCGAGGTAATCCTATGAAGCAACGGCCGCACATTGTCGTGGTGGGAAGCGCGAACGTGGACCTGACCACGTTTACCGACGATATCCCCCGTCCCGGTGAGACCATTTTCGGGCGGGAATTCCACCTCGGTTTCGGCGGTAAGGGCGCCAACCAGGCGGTGGCCGCGCGGTTGTGCGGAGCTGAAGTGTCGATGGTGGCGCGGGTCGGCGACGACCTGTTCGGACCGGCCACCATCCGCAATTTCACCTCGTTCGGCATCGACGCCGGCCGGGTGCTGATCACCCCGGGCGTGTCCAGCGGAGTGGCGCCGATATTCGTGGACAGTTCCGGCCAAAACCGCATCTGGGTGGTAAAGGGGGCGAACGACCGGCTGCTGCCCTCCGATGTGGATGCCGCTTCCGCGCTGCTGCGCCGCGCGGAGTTTATCGTGCTCCAACTGGAGGTCCCGCTCGAGACCGTCTACTACACGCTGCGGTTTGCGCGCGCCCACGGTGTCCGCACAATCCTCAATCCAGCCCCCGGTCAAGCGCTCGATCTGCCGGAAGTCGCCAACGCCGATTACGTCATCCCGAACGAGACGGAAGCGGAGGCGCTCGGAGGAATGCCGGTGAGGAACCTGGAAGAAGCGCGCGCGTGCGCTCGGCGGTTGGTGGAGCAAGGCCTGAGGCGGGTCATCATCACGCTGGGCGCCAACGGCGCGCTATGCGCGGGGCCGGAAGGCATCCGGCACGTTCCCCCGTTTGCCGTCGATCCGGTGGACACCACGGGCGCCGGCGACGCATTTATCGGCAGCCTGGCCTGCTTCCTGTCCGGCGGCTGCGAGGAGTCCGAGGCCATTGCACGCGCCAACCTGTACGCCGCGCTATCGACTCTGTCGGTGGGGACGCAGAAGTCGTTCGTGCCGCTGGAGCGGTTCGAGGCGGAATGGGCCCTCCGCAAGCAGGCGGCCGGCGCCATGGTCCGGTGATTTGGAGTGGGGCGGCTGGCCGCCGCGTTTCGCCGCGGAGTACTGGGTCAGTTTCCGAGGAGCGCGTTAGACGGCCAGTTGACGGGAGCGCGACATAGCAGGCCGAAGCACATGTGCGGCCCTTGCCCAGGAATTGAAACTAGTCTAAACTAGTTTGCGAGTCATGGAAACCATAGGCGCATTCGAAGCGAAAACCCATCTCTCATCCCTGCTTGACCGGGTGGCGAGAGGCGAGAGGATCACCATCACCAGGCACGGCGTTCCGGCCGCCATGCTGGTGCCTACCGACCGGGCGGAACAGAAACTGACCCACAAGGAGATCGTTGAGGGCATGCGGGCGCTGCGCAAGCGCGTCAAGCCGGGAAAGATGAGCGTGCGTGAAATGATCAACGAAGGGCGGCGGTTTTGAAGGGGGTTGTGGTTGACGCGTCCTTAGCGCTCGCCTGGTGCTTCCCCGATGAAGCCAGCAAGTATGCAGATGGCGTTCTGGCAGCGCTGGAAGGACGAACGATACTGGTCCCGGCGGTGTGGGGGTTGGAAATCACCAATGCGGTTCTGGCAGGTGAGCGTAGCAAACGCTTAGGCCAGACGGAAATCCGCCGTTTTTCGATCTTGCTGGAAAGCCTTCCTCTCGTTCAGGACGTGCAGTCGGTCGGTGAGCATCTCAGCAACGTTCTACCTGTGGCGCGGGAATACGGCCTGTCAGCCTACGATGCTGCGTATCTTGAACTTTCCATCCGCCACGGCGCTCCGCTCGCGACACTTGACGCGAGACTGCAAACAGCCGCGCAGAAGGCGGGCATCGAAATCTTCGCGGGAGGATCGGCCTGACGGCGGCTCGAGGCGGAATGGGCGGCCCGGAAGAATAGTAGGCAGTAGGCGGTAGGCGGTAAACGGAAAGACAGGCTCCTGCCTCCTGCCTTCTGCCTGCTGACTCCCAGCCTACTGGGTGGCGGCGCCGATCAGGACCAAACCGCCGGCGTAACCTGCCAGCATCAGCACGATGTACACGGTTGTCCCCTTCGGCGCCGTTACAAACTCCCGCCAGATGAGCAAGCCCCACAGCGCGGCCACCAGGGTCGCGCCCTGCCCCAGCGCATAGGAAATCGCCGGTCCGGCCACACTCGAGGCGATGACGTTGAAGCCGAGCGCGATCATCCAGATACAACCGCCCAGAATCCCGATTCCATGCAGCTTCAAGCTGCCGCGGAAGTAGTCGGAGACATTGAGATGGCCGGCTTTCATGAAGACGGTATTCACGATGAAGTTGCTCAACAGCACCCCGGCGCCGAAGAACACCAACGCCACGTACGGCGTCAGTTTCCCAGCGGCGATGGCCGCCGTGTTGAAATCGGGAGAGATGGAACGCATCAACTGGGGATAGAAGAGGCCCATGATGCAGCCGGCGACGCCCGAGAAAACCAGCCCGCGCAAGGGGCGCCTTCCGGCAGCTTGCGGCAGCCGATGATGCGCGGTCGCCGACATGATCATGGCAAACACGACAAGGGCCACGCCGGCGAACAGCAGGCGCGCGTCGCCCTTCGGCGTCTCGACGAAGCTCGCGACGGTGCCGATGACCAGCGCCAGCCCGACCCCCACGGGAAAGGCAACGGCCAGCCCGGCCGCGTCAATGCCCACCACCAGCAGGATGTTGGAAAGGTTGAAAATCGCGCCACTGATCAAGGCCGGAAGTATGAAGCTGTGATGCGCCTGCCGGAAATTTTCCAGCGCCGCCGTTCCCGCGGAGCCAAAACTCCCGAGCGTGCCGGCAAACAGAAGGCTGCACAGGAAAACTCCAATCGCGTAGTCCCAGTAGAAGAGCTCGAAGGGCCACTTCTCCTTGCCCGCCAGCTTCTGCGTGTTGGCCCACGAACCCCAGCCCAGCATGGTCACGATGCAGAACGCGATCGCAATCGGCAAGCTATTCACCACGAACATCGGGTCAGACTCCTTTCGCACCGCTACCGGGGCCCGCAACCGCGCTTTGCTCTTCGCAAAAGGCGCTTGATCGCCCCACGCGCGCGCCTAGCATAATCTCCGTGAAGATGCCATTCAACAACAATTCCCGGCGAAGTTCCGGTCCACGGCGAACGCCCGGGCGACGCGGTGAAAACCAGGCAGGGGGCAGCCGCGGATTGCGCCTGGCGAGTTGATTCAGCCGCCCTCGTCTGCTACAGTTCGGAAGCAGCTTGGGAAACAGCATGCAAAAACGGTAAGGGACCATTGAACCGGAAAGACAAGCTTGTGGTGGCGCTGGACGCGGGCAGCCTGAAGACCTGCGCGCTGGCGGCCGAGGAAACCGAAGGCGGGACGCTGAAGTACTTGGCGCTGGGCCGGGCGGAGGCCAAGGGCTGGCGCAAGGGCCTGATCGTGAACCTGGAGGCGGCCGCCGGGGCCATCCGCAAGGCCGTCGATGAAGCCGAACAGGTTGTAGGCGTGCCCATCGAGCGGGTGGTGGTGGGCCTGGGCGCCTCGCAGGTCCGGGGGCTCAACAGCCGCGGCGGCATCACTATCTCCTCGCGCCATCGCGAAATTCAACGCGAAGACGTGCGCAAGGCGCTGGAAGTGGCGCGTACCGTGCACCTGCCGGCAGAGTGCGCCCTGGTGCACGTCATCCCCCAGGAATACCTGGTCGATTCGCAGGACGGCATCCTGGACCCGGTGGGGATGGTGTGCGGGCGGCTGGAGGCCAACGTTCACATCGTCACCGCCGCGGCCGCGGCCATGAACAACCTGGTGGCGGCGGCCAATCGCGCCGGCCTGATCGTTGCCGAAACCGTGCTGGAGCCGCTGGCCGCCGCCGAGGCCGTACTGAACAGCGACCAGCGCGCCCTGGGCGTGGTGCTGGTCGATATGGGGGCAGGCTCGACCGACGTGGTCTGCTTCCGCCACGGCGCCCTGCAGCATTCCTTCACCGTTCCCATCGGCGGCGAACACTTCACCAACGACATCGCCGTGGGCCTGCGGACACCCATCCCGGAAGCGGAAAAGATCAAGCGCAGTTTCGGGGTCGCCACCCAGTTACTGGCCGGCGAGAATACCTCCATCGAGGTGCCCAGCGTCGGCGACCGTCCCAGCCGTTTGGTGCCGCAGCGGGCCCTGGCCGACATCCTGGAGCCGCGCGCGCAGGAGGTGCTGGGCCGCGTATTGGATGAACTGCGGCGCGCCGGCCTGGACCGCCAGATGGGCGCCGGCGTGGTCTTCACCGGGGGGGCCGCCAAGCTGGTGGGCCTCTGCGACATCGCCGAAGAGGTCATGGATATGCCGGCCCAGATCGGCTTGCCGGAGAAGCTGGAAGGAGCACCCGACTCGCTCCGCCATCCGGCTTATGCCGCGCTGATTGGCCTGCTGTATTTCGCTCAGCGGGTCGAGCAGCGGCGCGCCGAATCAGCCGGGATGATGACGCGCCTGCGCGCCTTTTTTGCCGGAAAGAACTAGTCCAAAGTCGGCGACCTTGGACCTTTGGACCTTGGACCCTTGGACCTGGACATGGAAGAGACGATCAAATTCAGCTTTGGTGACGAGCCGCGCCCCGGCGCGAAAATCAAGGTGATCGGCGTGGGCGGCGGAGGCGGCAACGCGGTCAACCGGATGATCTCGGTGGGTATGGAGGGCGTCGAGTTCCTGGTGGCCAATACTGACGTCCAGGCCCTCCGGCAATCGGAGGCCCCCCTGAAGCTGCAAATCGGCTCGAAACTGACGCGCGGCCTGGGCGCCGGCGCCGACCCCGAGATCGGCCGGCGGGCGGCGCTGGAAGATACCGACAAGCTCATCGAGGCGCTGGAAGGCGCCGACATGGTGTTTGTGACCGCCGGGCTGGGCGGCGGCACCGGCACGGGCGCCGCCCCCATCGTCGCCTCGCTGGCCAGTGAACTGGGGGCCCTCACCGTGGCGGTGGTCACCAAGCCCTTCCCCTTCGAGGGCCGGCGCCGCATGCAGCAGGCCGAGCAAGGGCTGGCGGATCTGGCCGACACCGTCGATACCGTCATTATCATTCCCAACGAGCGGCTGCTGGGGCTGGAACGAGGCATCAGCTTTTTTGAGGCCTTTCGCAAAGCCGACGACATCCTGCGCCAGGCGGTGCAGGGCATCAGCGACATCATCACCATTCCCGGCATCATCAATCGCGACTTCGCCGACGTGAAGACAGTGATGCAGGGCATGGGGTACGCGCTGATGGGTACGGCCGTGGCCAGCGGCGAGAGCCGCGCCATCGAGGCCACCCAGCAGGCCATCTCCAGCCCGCTGCTGGAGGACAACTCCATCCAAGGCGCGCGCGGCATCCTGATCAACATCACCGGGTCCAGCAACCTGCTGCTTCATGAGGTGCACGAGGCCTCCACCATCATTCACCGGGAGGCCCACGAAGACGCCAACATCATCTTCGGGGCGGTGCTGGACGAAACCATGGGCGACCAGATCAAAATCACGGTGATCGCCACCGGTTTCCGCTCGGAAGCGATTGGCGGAAAACGGGCGGCGGCGGCCGCGAAGCGGGCCGAAGGGATCGAGCCGCCGGTCCAGCGCGCGGCTTTGCCGGCCGAGGCGCTCGCCGAGCCGCCCGGGTGGCGAGCGGCTGCCAACACCGGCGGCCCTGCCGCCCCCGTTGTGAGCCAACCAGCCGCCCCGGCGCCGCCGGCCGTGGCGCAGCCCGCGCCGCCGGCTCCAACCGCCCCGCCGGCGCCAGAGCGGCCGCGCCCCGAGGAAGCATTACCGCCCATCAGCTCGGACTTCGATCCCGACGACCTGGACGTGCCCACGTTCCTTCGCCGCCGCAAAGAAAGCACCCAGTAAGAAGTGCCGAGTTTTGAGTGCCGAGTCGCGGGGGGACGGTGCCGGCAGTGGCAACAGACAAAAGCATCTTTATTCGGCCCATGTCCGGGTCTTACCGTTTCCTGTAATTTGGTCTATACTTCAGCCGGGCACTGGGAGAATTGGGCCATCAAATGTGACATCCTGACGGGACACTCCGCCGGTGATTCGCAGCAGCGGCTCTATCGTGCCATCCGCATCTTGCCGATGAACGGACGGGCCCGGCGCTGCTGTTCCCACCATGGGGAGGGAGCCCGCCACAAGGAGGAACAAGCACATGAAACGCATCGTGGTTCTGCTGCTGGTACTCTCACTGGCAGCGTTGTCGGCCAC
>JAPKYU010000514.1 GCA_026394175.1 Acidobacteriota bacterium
CATCGAACAGGCCATGCCGGCGCCACGGCGAAGCTGCGGCTTGCCGGGCACCTCATGCTGTTTCCGCTTCTCGTTCCAGCTTATGGCCGCCGCGCCCCGCTCGATGCACTCCGGAAGGCCGCAACTGCGGATGTGGCGCGGCAGGCCCTTCCGGCCCTCGCCCAGCACCGCGGAAAGCTCGTCGATGTCGCCCTTGCGAATGACGTTCCTGGTGTGGAACTCGACCGGGTCCATGCCCAGCCGCTCGGCCACCTCGTCCGCCAGGCTTTCCATGGCGAAGAACCCCTGCGGGCATCCGTAGCCCCGGAACGCGCCGGCCACCGGCATGTTGGTGTAGACCACCCGGCACTCGAACCGTATGTTCGGCGATCGGTAGAGCGGCAATACCTTCTGGCCGGTGTTACCCTGCACGGTGTTGCAGTGACTGCCGTAAGCGCCCGTGGTGGCCAGCACAGCCATGTGGTTGGCCACGACTGTTCCGTCGCGTTTCACGCCGATTTTGACCCGCAGGCGGTGCGGGTGCCGGCTGCGGCTCATGAAGAATTCCTCGCGGCGGCTCAGCTCCATCTTCACCGGACGCCGGGCGGCCAGCGCCAGCGCCCCGCAGATGTCCTCCAGCAGCATCTCCTGCTTGCCGCCGAAGCCGCCGCCGATGCGCGGCTTGATCACGTGCACCCGCTGCACGGGAAGCTGGAGGATCATGGCCACCTGGCGGCGGGCGTGGAAGGGCACCTGCGTGCTGCTGCGGATCACCAGGCGGTTGTCCTCATCCAGCCAGGCGATGGTGACGTGCGGCTCGAGGCTGCAGTGCTGCTGGCGCTGCGTGCGGTATTCCCCTTCCAGGATGAAATCGGCTGCGGCAAAGCCCTGGTCCACGTTGCCGAGGTCCTTGCGAATGAAGCCGGCGATGTTGCGCGCCGCATCGTGGATGCCGGTGGAATCCGGCTCGTCGTGGATCGCGGGGGCGCCGGGCGCGTCGGCCTGCTCCATATCGACAATAGCCGGGAGAACCTGGTACTCGACCTCGATCAGCCGCAGGGCTTCTTCGGCAAGGGCGCGGCTTTCGGCCGCCACGGCCGCCACGCGGTCGCCCACGAAGCGCACCTTGCGGTCCAGCAGGTAGGTGTCGTAGGGGGAAGGCTCGGGCCAGCTCTGGCCCGCCGTGGTGTGCGGGACCCGGGGCACGTCTTTCCAGGTGAGCACCGCCACCACGCCGGCCAGCGCCCGCGCCTTGCCGGCGTCGATGCGCTTGATGACGGCGTGCGCGTGGGGGCTGGGCAGAATCTTGCCGTAGAGCAATCCCGGAATGTGGATATCGTCGGTGAACGTGGCGCGGCCGGTGACCAGCTTCACGCCATCCACTTTGCGGACGCGCTTGCCGACAACGTTGTAAGTGCCGCTCATCGCCGCCCCCTTTTGATTTCGGATTTCGGATTGCGGATTTCGGATTTCTTGCGGGATTGCAATCCGCAATCCGAAATCCCCAATCCGAAATTGGCGGCGGCGGCCATTACGGCCTCCACGGGCTTCTTGTAGCCGGTGCAGCGGCAGTAATTGCCGGCCAGGGCCTGGCGCGCCTCCGCTTCGGTCGGTTGCGGGCACTGTTCCAGGAAGGCCTTGGTGTTGAGCACCATGCCGGGCGTGCAAAAACCGCACTGCACCGCGCCGGCGTCCAGGAACGCCTCCTGGATGGGATGAAGGCGGTCGCCCTGGGCCAGGCCCTCGATGGTGACGATGTCGCAGCCGTGGGCCTGCGCGGCAAACACCAGGCAGGAGTTGACGGCTTTGCCGTCCAGCAGCACGGTGCAGGCGCCGCACTCGCCCGTCTCGCAGCCGCGCTTCACGCCGAAGTAGTTCTCGCGGCGCAACACGTCCAGCAGCACGTCGCCGGGCGCGACCCGCCAGGAGCGCGGCTCGCCGTTCACTTTCAGCCGAATCTCGAGTGAATCCATAACCCGCCCCTGCATCACCACCAAGACACCAAGGCACCAAGACTTGGTGTCTTAGTGTCTTGGTGGTTCAATGCCCGCCAGGCACTCCTCCAGCGCGCGGCGCACCAAAACGCCGCTCATCTGCCGGCGGTAGTCGACCGAAGCGCGCAGGTCGGTAATCGGCCGCGCCTCGCGGCACACCGTCTCGCAGGCCAGCGCGATCGACTCGCTGTCAAGCGGCCGGCCTTGGAGCGCGCTTTCGGCGGCCGCGATGCGCAGCGGAGTCGGGGCCACCGCGCCCACGGCGATGCGCGCCCAGCGGCAGCGGCCCCCGGCATCCACGCCCACTCCCGCCGCCGCATTCACGATGGCGATGTCGCTCTCCACCCGGCCCAGTTTCTGGAACGACCAGGCCGACCGCTCGCCGCCGCGGCGACCCGCGGCTCTGTTGAGCGGCGGGAGAATGATTTCCATTAGCAGATCACCCTTGAGCGCGGTCTGGCAAACGCCCTTAAAGAAATCGGCCAGCGGCAATCGACGCTTGCCCTTCTGCCCGGCAATCACCACCTGCGCGTCAAGCACCAGCAGCGGGGGCGCCAGGTCGGCGGCCGGCGAGGCATTGGCCAGGTTGCCGCCGGCGGTGGCGCGGTTGCGAATCTGGATCGAGCCGCTGGCGGCCGCGGCCCTGGCCAGGATGCCGCCGGCGAAGGCTCGCATCCCTTCCGACTGCTCCAGCATGGCCATGGTGGTCGCGGCGCCGATCCGCCATCCGCCGCGGTGCGGCTTGATGTAAGCCAGGCCGAGTCGGCCCACATCAACCAGGATGCGGGCCGCGGGATCGGCCTCGACCAGCAGGTCGGTTGCCCCGGCGACGAACCGCGCGCGCCGGCCGCCGCGCTTCATCAGCCGCAACGCTTCCGCGATGGTCGTGGGACGGTGGAAGGCCTCCAGCCACGGCATCATAGAAATGGCTCCAGCAAATGCAGACACAGGCAGGATGCCTGTGCCACTTGACGGATTGTACCGCGAGAAACAGGGATGCGAAAGAACGAGAACGCAGTCTGGGCTTTCTTAATCAACAGAGGAGTGCTCCGTTTTTCGCCGGTATCCTGTAAACTCGCTCTAGATTGTGTGCCGACTTGCGGGAGGGAAGCATGCGAGAAAGCGCCATCGTCCACGCCGTGCGGGAATCGGTCGCGCGCGTGCCCGACAAAGCCGCGATCGTCGCGGCGGAGCGCACCTTTACCTTCGCCGAGCTGGAACGGCAGGCGGAAGCGGCGGCGGAGTTCGTCGGCGCGCACGCGCGCGGCGACATTATCGGCCTCCTGCTGCCCAACACGCCGTCGTTCGCCTGGGCGTTGTTGGGCGGCCTGTGGGCCGGCAAGACCGTGGCCGCGCTGCCGGCGCCGGCGCCACCGCCGTTGCTGGCGGCGATGGTCGAGGAAGCCGGCCTGCGGACCGTGCTGACCAACGCGGAGCTGGCACCGCGCCTGGGGCAGGCCGGCGTCGCTGCTATTCCCGTCGAGGGCATCCCGGCCGCGCCGGGCCGCCCCGCGCCCATGCAAGCGCGCCCCCAGCGGGCCGCGGTCCTGCTGTATACCTCGGGAACGACGGGCCGTCCCAAGGCCGTCGAGCTGAGCGACGAGAACATCCTGACCAACGTCGATGGCGCCTGCCAGCAGATGCAGTTCGGCGACGAGCGCCAGTTGGCCGTTCTTCCCCTGTTTCACTCCTACGGCCTGACGGCCACCCTGCTGTTGCAGATCGCCCGCTGCCGCACCGTGGTATTGCACGAGCGGTTCGTGCCCCGCGCGGTGCTGCAGGCCATCGAGCAGCACCGCATCACGGCGCTGATGGCCATCGCCAGCCAGTACCGGCTGCTGATCAAGGAGCCCACCCAGGCCGACCTGAGCAGCCTGCGGATCTGCGTGGCCGGCGCCGAGCGGCTGCCGGAACAGGTGGCCATGGACTTCGAGGCCCGCTTCGGCGTCCCCATTCTGCAGGGTTACGGCGTAACCGAAGCCTCGCCGGTGATCGCCATCAATCCCCCGCAGGCCTGCCGGATGACTTCGGTGGGGCCGGCGCTTCCGAATATCCGCGTCACCATCCGCGAGAACGGCGCGATTCTGCCGCCCGGCCAGACCGGCGAGGTCTGCGTTGAGGGGCCCAACGTCATGCTCGGGTATTACAACCGGCCGGAAGCGACCGCGCAGAAGATCGTCAATGGAGTCTTAGGGACCGGCGATCTCGGCTGCCTGGATGCCGACGGTTACATTTATTTGGCGGGCCGGTCCGATGACATGGTGAAAATCGCCGGCGAGACCGTGTACCCGGCGGAGGTGGAAGCGGCCCTCGAGCGCGCCGCGGGGGTGGAAGAGGCGGCGGTGCTGGCGGTGCGCGACGAGAAGCGCGGAATCGAGCTGCAGGCCTTCGTGCTGCCCAAGCCCGGCGCCTCGGTTACCGAAGCGGCGCTGCGCGCCTCCTGCCGCGAGCATCTGCCGGTTTATAAAGTGCCGCGCAGCTTCCTCATCCTGGAGCAATTCCCGCGCGGGGCGTCGGGCAAGCTCGACAAGCGGGCCCTGGCGGCCGGTTGGGCGGAAGCCATGAAAAAGGGCGCGTCAGAGCCGTCCGCTGCGGAGGATAGGGGAGGGGTTGCCGAGCCCGGCCGCCGAATGAATCAAGCGGGCTAATAGTCCGGGGGCGGCTGACAGGGTACCGAGGACGCCGCGCGTTGCGCGGCAGCCGCGACGGCCTGCGATTCTTCCTTCTTCTTGCGGCGTCTCATGTGCCAGGCCACCGGGTCGCGCGAACTGCGCACGGCCGACTCAATGCGCCGCGTGGCGTCGTCAATCTGCTTTAGGTGCTCGGACGGCGCCGGATCGCCGTGCACCTGTAGGAACGCCATCAGGTTGGCGCGCACGGCGTTGACGCCGTTGGCCGCTTCGTGCCCCAGCGAGTCCAGCGCTTCCTGCCATATCTTGATCTTTCGTTCCCTGGTCCCGGCGCGCAACTTCCAGTGCTGGCGCAGCCGGAAGGCGAAGGCGGCGCACAACGACGGCAGCAGCGGAACCAGGAGAAACTGCCTGGGCGTCAGCGTGGGGACCACGAACCTGGCCGCGGCTATGCTGCCCGCGTAAACACCGGCGACAAACAGGAACAAGGCGACCCAGGAAGCTCGCGCCCGAGCCGTGCCGGCGCGGTCCACGGCATCGGAGGCGGCCAGCGATACATCGCCGATAATGGAAATGGTGCGCTGGGAACGCTCCCGATCTCCGGGGGAATAAGTCGCAGCGGTTTTCTCCATGGTCGCAAGCAGTGCTGAGCAGGCCGCGCGCCCAACTTGCCTGGCCGCGCGGAGAACTCGAGTGACGCTCGTTCGCTCCGGCAATGTAGCGGCGATCCCGCCCAGCGGGATCGCCAGGGCCACGGTGCGCGAAACAGATGGCTACAGCCCTCTAATGGCCGATGGCCGCCCGGCAGGAAACGGCCAGCGCCGTGTCGATCTGCACCAGGCGGCTCCCCGCCGAGATGACCTCCATGCGGTCGGTCTCGCGGTTGACCTCCTCCCAGAGCGGGGCGTTGTAGATGCAGCCGGGATCGCCGGCCTGGATGTCGCCGGTGTAAGCCAGCGAACGGGCCCGGCAGCCGCCGCAGTAATGCCGGTAGTCACAAACCCCGCAGTGGTCGCCGCGGTCCTCGCGGTCCGATAGCGTCTCGAACAGCGGGTTGTTCCAGATTTCGGCGAACGGTTTCTCCCGCACATTGCCGACCGGCTTCGAGGGGATGTAGACGCAGGGAGTGATGCCGCCGTCGGGCTGCACGCTGCAATAGCAGCGGCCCGAGCCGCAGCCGCCGATGTAGCGGGAGAGCACCATGGTCTTGCGGCCCTCGCCTCTGCCGGCGTGGCCGGTGGCGAAGACGCCCTCCGCGGAGCCGTACACGATGCAGGCGCGGCCGAACTGCGGCGCCGTGGAAACCACGCCGATCTTGCCCGCCTCCAAGTGCCGCTGCAGCTTGCGCAGCACCATCTCGCGCTGGGCCGGCGTCATGTCTTCCTCGACCATGTCGCGGCCCCGTCCCACGGGGATGAAATTGAAATGGAAGAAGGTCCGGCAACCCAGGTCGAGGGCGAACTGGATGACGTCGTCCACGCTATGGGCGGTTTGGCGCGTGAAGCAGGTGGCCATACCGGTGCGGATGCCCTGCGCCGCCGAATTGCGAATGCCCTGGACGGCGCGCGCCCAGGCCCCCGGCGTGCCGCGGAACCGGTCGTGGATCTCCGGGTCCAGGCTATCGACGCTGACCTCGATATACTTCACCCCGGCTTCCTTCAGCCGGGCGCAGGTTTCCGGCTGCAGCATGGTGCCGTTGGTGGCCAGGGTCACGTGGACGCCGCGCTTCTGGCAGCGCTCCAGCACCGGCCAGAGATCGCGCGCCACCAGGGGTTCGCCGCCCGCAAGGGCCAGGAAGGGCACGCACTCTTCGCCGAACTGATCGATCAGGTTCAGCTTCTCCTCGGTGGTCAACTCGGTGGGCAGCGGCTTCGGCGTGGCCCCCTGGTAGCAGTGCCGGCAGCGGAGGTTGCAGGCCTGAGTGATGTTCCAAACCACGAACAGCGGCGCCGTATAGCGTTGCGGCACGGTCAGCCCGTGGACGGCGATGCTTTTGGCCGTCAGCGTGAGCGCCTTGACGGTCGGCGGATGATGGAACAGGTGGCGCTTCATGACCTCGCGGTTCAAACCGGCCTTCTTCAACCCCAGGTGGATCATCCAGGTCGGCAGCGTCCAGCGCACCCGGTTCCATCCGCTCAGCGCCGGGTTGTCGTAATTCTGGCAGAGTTGCTGGAAAAAGCACGAGCCGTCCGGCCGCCGCCGGGTCATCCACAACAGCGCCTTTCTCACCCTTCTGTCGGAGAGGATGTCTTCCAGGATATGGTGCGACCGAGGCAGAGAGGCCGTCACCTTAGCGGCCTTCGGCCGCGCGTGCGTAGGGACCCTGCGGTTGGATTTGGCCACGAACATCAATCGCTCCGGGTCATGACGGAAGAGCCCGTACCGACTCGCCGTTTTCTCGATACTACAGATTTTAAACCATAGTTAACGGTTTGTTGAATCCAAAAGCAGTATTTGGCGGCAGCGAGCAGTTGAAGCGCGCTGTTGCCGGGCTGAGAGGAATTCCGATTCCATGGGCCGCATGGCGAGTACCTCCGGTTCCGCCGGGAGGCGGCCCCTCGCTGCTTTGCGTGCTTTGTTTTCAATGAGCTCCGGGCCGCGCCAGGAGGCCTTGATGGCCCGTGGCTTGCAAGCACATCCTTCCGACAACGGATTCAGTTATGGCCCTGCCTCAACAGCACGGCGTCCCCGCACCCGATCCGAGGCCTATTGTGGTCCCGGAGCCGGGGACCGCGCGGAAGGGCGCGCTTCGGTATATCAGCCAGAAGCCGGAGGACAAGCTGTTCACCGCCCTGCTGGATCGGCGGGAGCTCAATACCAGGTCGATGGTGGCGAGCTTGGGCGTCCACGTGGCGGCGGTAATCCTCGTGGTTCTGGCGCCGTTGCTGCTGACCGAGCAACTGGGCAACTTCAAGCGCCGGGCATTTGTGGAACTGGTGGCGCCGCCTGCAATGATCAACCCGGCCCCGCCGCCGATCAAGGTGAAGCTGCCTCCGCCTCCGCCGCCGTCGCCGAAGGTGGTGGAGCCCGCCAAACCGAAGATCGAATTGCCGCCACCGCCGCCGGAGCGGATACAGGAAGCGAAAAAGATCCCGGTGATGCCGCCGGAACCGAGATTTGAAGACGCGGTCCGTCCCGGCCCCGTATCGCCGGCCAAGCCTGCGGTGACGGTGAATGTCTTTTCCGAAGGCAGCTCGGCCAAGCCGACGCTGAACCTGCCGGCCAAACAGGTCCAGACGGGCGGGTTTGGCGATCCCAACGGCGCCGCCGGGCAGCCGATTCCTGCCAAGGCGGGCAACATCGCCCAACTTGGTTCCTTTGACCTGCCTGGCGGGCCCGGCTACGGCAACGGCTCCGGCGGCGCGCGCGGCGCGCGCGGGATGCTGGCCAGCGTCGGCTTTGGCAACGGCGTTGCCAGCGCGGCCGGCGACGGCGGCAGGCACAGCGCGGTCCGCCAGGGCAGCTTCGGCGATTCGCAGCCGGCGGCCGAGGCGCCTCGCACCGCTCCCCGCCCCAAGGCGGAGTCCCCGACCGCCCCGATCGAGATCATCTCCAAACCGCGCCCGGTTTACACCGAGGAGGCGCGGCGCTTGAAACTGGAAGGGGAAGTTTTGCTGGACGTGCTTTTCGGCGCTGCCGGCCAGCCCCGGGTGATGAACATAACGCGGGGACTAGGACATGGGTTGGACGAAGCAGCCGTCCGCGCCGCCGAGCAGATCCAGTACCGGCCGGCCAGGCGTGACGGCCAGCCCGTCGATTACAGGGCCACAGTGCACATCGTGTTCCAATTAGCCTATTGAATTGAGCGAGTGACAAGAATGAGAACCGCAGCCAAGTGTTTCCTTTTGATTTGTGCCGTCGCCGCGTTCGGCGCCGCCCAGTCTCCGCAAGCCCCTCCACCGGCCGCCCCGTCCGCGCTGGCCCAGGTGATCGATCGGATTATCACCCAGGAGAACCAGCTCTCCAAGAGCATCGCCCGGTACCACCCGCTGGTGGAGACCTACATTCAACACGTGAAACCGGACCGGGAATTGGGCGCGGTCCCTGAAAAGGACGAGTACTTCCTCGGCAAGCTGAATCTTGCCGGCGGGATCGACGACCACTCCCTGCTGTCGGCGCCGAGTCTGCCGGCCAAGAGCCTGAAGTTCTTCAACCGCTTCTTCTCGATCCGGTTCCTGCCCAGCGGTTTCGCGCAAATGGCGCTGGTCGATGAAGCCGGCTTTGACCGGCAGCACTACGATTTCGAGTACGTGCGGCGCGAGTTCCTGGGCGAAGTGCGCGCCGTGGTGTTCGACGTGAAACCCAAGAAGGGCAGCGGCGCCGGGCGCTTCCTGGGACGCATCTGGGCCGAGGACCAGGACTATCACATCGTCCGCTTCAACGGCACGTACGGTCCGACAACCTCCTACCGCCACTATTTCCACTTCGATAGCTGGCGCGTCAACATGGGCCCGAACCTGTGGCTCCCGGCCTATGTCTACACCGAGGAGTCCGACTTCCGCTACGTGAAGGTCCGGTCGCTGCGCTTCAAGGGCCAGACGCGAATCTGGGGCTACGACCTGAAGCAGGGCAGCCGCGAGGACGAATTCACGAAGATCGTGGTGGACGCCCAGAACCCGGTGCGCGACCAGAGCGACACGCCCGCGGACCTGGCGCCCGTCGGCAGCCTCCGCGCCTGGGAGCGGCTGGCCGAGGAAAACGTGCTGCAGCGGCTGGAGAAGGCGGGCCTGCTGGCGCCGGAGGGCGAAGTGGACAAGATCCTCACCACGGTGGTGAACAACATCCAGGTGACCAACAACATCGACATCCAGCCGGAAGTGCGGGCCCGCGTGCTGCTGACCACCCCGCTGGAGAGTCTCACCGTCGGCCATACCATCGTCATCAGCCGCGGCCTGCTGGACGTGCTCCCCGATGAAGCCAGCCTGGCCATGGTTCTGACCCATGAACTGGCGCATATTCTGCTCGGCCATCGCCTGGACACCAAGTTCGCCTTCGACGACCGCATGTTGTTCGCCGACGAACAGACCTTCAAGCGCCTCGGCTTCCGGCATGACGCGAAGGACGAAGCCGCTGCCGACCAGAAAGCCCTCGCCTTGCTGGAGAATTCGCCGTACAAGGGCAAGACCGCGGCGGCCGGCCTGTTTCTGAAGGCTTTGAGCGCGCAGGCCGGCGGGTTGCCGGCCCTGATCCGCCCCCACATGGGCAACCGGATGGCGGACGGCAAAACGGTGTCGCGGATGGCGCAGTTGATGAATTCCGCGCCCCAACTGGAAACCGCCAGGAAAGAACAGATTGCGGCGCTGCCGTTGGGCGGCCGTGTCAAGGTCGATCCCTGGAGCTGCCGCGTCATGATGCTGCGCAACAAGCCGGTGGCCCTGTTGTCGGCCCGGGAGAAGCTGTCCTTCGAGGTCACCCCCTTCCTCCCCTACCTGACGCGGCAGAGCACCACCGAGCAGGTGGCGGCAGCCGGGGCGGTTGGAGCGGTAGCGAACACCGGCGCTGCGACCGGCAACGGCGGTGGCGCCACGGACCAGTTCAAGACTTCCGGCTCGGACCACGATTCCCAGGGAAGCACGGAGACCACGATGGCGGCCACCGAGGCCAGGCCGGCAACCCCGGCAGCGCCGCCCAAGCAGTAGGCGAGTGTGGCGCCGGCCTCCTGCCGGCCTCGCTGTTCCATAGGGACCCGATGTTTCCCCAGTTTCGCCCCGGCGTGCCCGGGGCCTCTCTGGGCCGGCAAGATTCCGGCGCTACAACCTACTGCGTTCTTGGTAACGACTGAGAACCGAACTGGAAGCAAACATGACGCCCTCAAACGATTCCGTTCCCGCAGGCAAATTCCACACCAGCGACTACCTGAGGAAGATCGGGACTGCCGAAATCCGTCCCGCGACCAGCCCCTTTGATCCCGGCTATGACCCGGTCACGGTGGAGGGCCATCTGGAACAGAGTTCGCACCTGATGTCGACTCTGAAGATCTCGATGGCCTGCTGGATGATCGCCAACGAAAACAGCACGCGCCGGAAGGTGGCGGCGGCGCGGAAACACGGAGTGCCCACCGTCACGGGCGGTGGTCCCTTTGAAGTGGCGGTGGCGCAGGGGCAGTTGCCCGCCTACCTGGACTTGGTGGCCGACCTCGGGGTCACCCGCATCGAGTGCGGTGAGGGCTTCACCGACCTGAAGGCCGCGCCCGCGGACATCGTCAAACAGGCCCGCCGGCGCGGCCTAGAAGTCCAGTTCGAGCTGGGCAAGAAGCACACCGGCGCTTTCACCAGCGACAGCGTCCGCTTGCTGATCGAGCAGGGGAAGCGATGGCTGGATGCCGGAGCCCTGCAGTTGGTGGTCGAAGCCCGGGAAAGCGCGCGCGGCGTGGGGCTGTTCGACCAGGACGGCAACTTCAATGGCGCCTTCGCCGACCGCTTCGCCGAGGCCTTCGGCCTGCAGACGGTGATGTTCGAGGCCCCCAACAAGCCCAGCCAGTTCGCCCTTCTGGATCACTTTGGGCGGGAGGTGCACCTCTGCAACGTTCGCCTGGAAGAGCTGCTGCGCGTGGAGATCTACCGCCGGGGGCTGCATTCCGACGCCTTCGCCAAGGCGCACCTGCGGCCGGCTGCGGTCGTTGCCGCCTGAGAGCCCCGGAGGCGGTGCGCGTGCACCGCCTCCCGGGCAGGAAAGGATCCGAGCGTGAACAAAAGCGTGGTAATCGATTGGTTCCCGGGATGCGCCGCCCGCGAGCTGGAAGCATACGACGCGGTGGTGGCGATTGACGTGATCCGGGCCACCACCACGGCCATTACCGCGGTGGCCGCCGGGCGCCGCTGTTTCCCGGTCCCCTCGGTCGACGCCGCCGTCGAGCTCGCCGCGCAACTGCGGCAGCCGCTGCTGGTTGGAGAACTGGGCGGGAACATGCCGTTCGGGTTCGACCTGACGAACAGCCCGGCGCAGATCGCCGAGCGCAAGGACGTCTGGCGTCCTATGGTTCTCCTCTCGTCCTCGGGAACCCAGCTCCTGGAGCGGTTGCGACGGCACCCCGGCGCTTACGCGGCGTGCTTCCGCAACTACCGGGCCACGGCGGAGCACCTGGCGCGTGCCGGCCGGCGCGTCGCGGTGCTGGGCGCCGGCACACGCGGACAATTCCGCGAGGAGGACCAGATGTGTTGCGCCTGGATCGCCGAACGGCTCCTCCGCTGCGGCTTTCAGCCGGAAGACGAGAATACCCGCCGGTTGGCGGCGCGATGGTCGGGCAGGCCTTCCACCGCCTTTTTCAAGAGCAAGAGCGTCGACTACCTGCGGTCGAGCGGCCAGCTTCAAGACCTCAGGTTCATCCTGGCTCACTTCAACGACCTGGACGCGGTTTGCCGGCTGACCAGCGAGGGCATGGTCATGTTGGAGGCGGCCGAAGAAAAAGCGGCCGCATGAGGCGTGTGATTCGCCACAGGGGCCAACAAGCACGATAGGGACATCGGAATGATCACGTTTTGCGATTCTTCGCTTCCGGTTGTCGTTCTCAGACTGGACAATCACGGCGCGCTGGGCGCGGTGCGCAGCCTCGGCCGGCTGGGCGTCGCCGTCTACTGCGTCCACTCCCATGCTCACGCGCCCGCGCTGCGCTCCCGCTATTGCCGCGGCAGCTTCACCTGGGACCTGGACCAGGCCCCGGCGGCCGAGTCGGTCCAATTCCTCCTGAAAATCGCCCGGGACATCGGCGGCCGCGCCATCCTCCTTGCCACCAACGATGAAACCGCATTGTTTGAGGCGGAAAACGCCGACCGGCTGCGGCAGTGCTTCATTTTTCCCGACCGGCCGCTGGAATTGGTGCGCACGCTGTACTCCAAGAAGGCCATGCACGCCCTGGCCCGGCAAATGGATATCCCCACGGCGGAGACGGTCTTCCCCACCTGCCGCGCCGACGTCGAATGGTTCGCCGGCTCGGCCAGGTTCCCGGTGATGCTGAAAGCCAGCGACGGCATCACGGTTGCCCGCCGCAGCGGCCGGAAAATGGTGATCTGCCGCGGAAAACAGGAGTTGCTCGAGAACTACGACCAGATGGAGGATCCGGCGCGGCCTGGCCTCATGCTGCAGGAGTACATCCCGGGCGGCGAAGACTCGGTCTGGATGTTCAACGGCTACTTCGATGAAAACTCCGAGTGCCTCGCCGCATTCACTGGCAAAAAGCTGCGCCAGACCCCGGTTTACACCGGCATGACCAGCCTGGGCATCTGCCTGCCCAACCCCCAGGTCGAGCAGATGACGAAAGCGTTCATGAAGAGGATCGGCTACCGGGGCATCCTGGACATCGGCTACCGCTACGACGCCCGCGACGGACTCTACAAGGTGCTGGATATCAACCCGCGGATGGGCGCCACCTTCCGGCTGTTCGTGGGAGACAACGGAATGGACGTGGCTCGCGCCATGTATCTGCACCTGACCGGCCAGGCCGTTCCCCCGTCCCGGCTCTGCGCAGGCCGCAAATGGTTCGTGGAAGACCTCGACCTGATCTCCTCGATCAAGTACTACCGGGACGGCGTGCTGGGCGTCTCCCAGTGGCTTCGTTCGTTCCGGGGCGTGCAGGAGGCTGCCTGGTACGCCTCCGACGACAGGGCGCCGTTCTGGCAGATTGCCGGCGAGTTCGCACGGAAGCCCTTCCGCAAGGTGGCCGGGAAATTTCGGACCGGTTCCAAAGTGCAGGCCGCCTGAAGCCGCCATGCCCACCCACATGATCCATTCCGGACGGCCCTCCGCGGAAGCGGACGGGCTAAAGCGGGAAGAGGTGGACCGATATTTTCGTGCCACCGCTTCGTACTGGCGCGATATCTACCATACCCAGAGCCTGTTGCCGGTGATCTATCGCGATCGCCAGCGGGCGGCTTTGGACTGGGTGGAGGCCCTGAAGCTGCCGGCCGGCGCCCGGGTGCTGGAGGTTGGATGCGGGGCGGGGTTGATGACCACCGCGCTGGCGCAACGCGGTTACCTGGTGGATGCCATCGACTGCACGCCGGAAATGCTGGAAATGACGCGGCGCGCAGCGGAAGCGGCCGGAGCGGGCGCGCGTGTGGCTGTCAGCCTGGGCGATGCTCATGGCCTGCGGTTCTCCTCGGACCGCTTCGCCCTGGTGGTGGCCCTCGGCGTGATTCCGTGGCTGCATTCGCCCGCCGTGGCGCTGGCCGAGATGGCGCGGGTGCTCCAACCGGGCGGCCACTTGATCGCCACGGCCGACAATCGGGCGCGGCTCAACCGCCTGCTGGATCCGCTCTCCACTCCGCTGCTTGCCCCCCTTCGAATGGCGGCGAAGCACCTGTTGCGCGTGGCGGGCTGGCGAAAGCGCCGGGCCGGGGAACTGAATCCAAAGATGCACTACCCGCGCCAGTTGGACCGCATGGTGGCGGCGGCCGGGTTGCGAAAGATGGCCGGACGGACGGTGGGGTTCGGCCCCTTCACCCTGTTGAGCCACACCGTATTGCCGGCGGCAGCCGGCCTCACGCTGCACCGCCGGCTGCAGGCCCTGGCGGGCCGCGGCGTGCCTTTCCTTCGCTCCACCGGCTGCCACTACTTGCTGCTGGCGCAAAAACCGGCTTTGTGAACTTTGTGTTCTTTGTGACTTTGTGGTGAACGAACGAATCAGGGGAATCAAGACATGTGTGGAATTGCGGGAATCATGAATCGGACCGGCAAGCCGGTCAGCCTCGATGAGTTGCAGCGGATGTGCGACGCCATGACTCATCGCGGCCCGGATGACGACGGCTATTACCTGGGTAACACGGTGGGCATGGGGATGCGGCGGCTAAGCATCATCGACCTGGACAGCGGCCGCCAGCCCATCCATAACGAAGACCTGTCGGTCTGGGTGGTGTTCAACGGCGAGATCTACAATTTCAAGACGCTACGCGCCGAACTCGAAGCCGCCGGCCACGCCTTCCACACGGAAACCGACACGGAGGTCATCGTCCACCTCTACGAACAATACGGAGAATCCTGCGTGGAGCGGCTGCGCGGCATGTTCGCCTTCGCCTTGTGGGACGAGCGGCGCCGCACGCTGCTGGTGGCCCGCGACCGCCTGGGCATCAAGCCGCTGTATTGGGCGGAGGCCGGGGGCCGCCTGGCGTTCGGTTCCGAGCTCAAGGTGCTGCTGCAGTTGCCGGAGATTGAACGGCGCCTGAACTGCAACTCGGTCAGCCACCTGTTCAGCTCGCTCTCCACGCCGCTGGATGAAAGCATCATCGAAGGGGTGCACAAGCTTCTGCCCGGCCACCTGCTCACCGCCTCGCCCCACGGCCCGGCGCGGGTCCGGCAATACTGGGATGTCCGGTTCGCTCCCGAGCAGGGCCGCGACGAAGGCTATTTCGCCGAGCGCCTGCGCGGCCTGCTGGAGGAGTCGGTGGCGCTCCACATGGTGAGCGACGTCCCCCTGGGAGCCTTCCTCAGCGGGGGAATCGACTCCAGTTCGGTGGTGGCCACCATGGCCCGGCTGAGTCCCCGGCCGGTCAAAACTTTCTCCATCGGCTTCGGCGAGCCGGAGTACAACGAACTCGAGTATGCGCGCGCCGTGGCCAAGCGGTTCGGCACCGACCACCATGAACTGGTGCTCGAGCCGGACGTGATGGGGGTGCTCGACGATCTGCCCTGGTACCTGGACGAGCCATTCGGCGACTCCTCGGCCATCCCCACCTACATGGTGTCGAAACTGGCGGCCCGGGATGTCACCGTGGTTCTTTCCGGCGACGGAGGCGACGAACTGTTCGCCGGCTACGACCGCTACCTGGTGGAGCAGAAGGAGCGCACCCGCGATGCCATCCCCGCGCCCTTGCGCATGCTGGCCGGCCTGGCCGCGCGCCTGATGCCCGAGGGAATGAAAGGCAGAAATTTCCTCCGGCACCTGGCGTTGACCGGGCCTCGGCGCTACCTGGACTCCGGCGACCTGTTCGGATCCCACGGGAAGAGGAAACTGTTCCAGCACGATGTCCATCGGCTGCTGGCCGGCTATGACGCCCGCGCCCTGAGCGCCGGCTTGCTGGAAAAGGCCGGCGGGCACTGGCTGTCGGCGCTCCAGTATCTGGATCTGAAGACCTACCTGCCCAACGATATCCTGACCAAGGTCGACCGCATGAGCATGGCGCACTCCATCGAGGCGCGCGTGCCGCTGCTGGACCATCCGCTGGTGGAGTTCGCCGCCACCATTCCTCCGGAGATGCACCTGCGCGGCACCCAGACCAAGCGCATCTTCAAGAAAGCGATGGAGGGCATTCTCCCCCCTGAGATCCTGCACCGCCCCAAGAAGGGTTTCGCCATCCCCCTGGACCGCTGGTTCCGTGGGACACTGGGCGGGTTCGTGCGCGACCTGCTTCTGGCGCCCGCCTGCAGGCAGCGCGGCCTCTTCGATGCGCGCTACATCGAACGCCTGGTGGAACTGAACGATCGCGGCCGGA
>JAPKYU010000519.1 GCA_026394175.1 Acidobacteriota bacterium
GGCTTTCGAGCGCGCACTCGAGATCGATCCCACCAATGAACCGGCGGCGTCGGCGTTGCGCGAACTGAAGGCCGGCGTCAAGCTTGCCGTCCCGGCCCCAATCGAACGGTAACGACTGAAGGTCTGCCGGGCGCTCCGCCGCCGGAGCATGGCGCGCGAAGTCCGGCCAGTGCTGTTTGCAGGCCAAGGGACCTTACTTCGCGGCTCAGTTTTTACTCCCTGCACCCAGGCGATGGTTAGCAGGGGATAAGCGACTGAAAAATCAGGTAGCACGCTTTCATTTGACAGGGCTGGGGGGCGATGATACTTTTCACTCCGGGGAAAGTTCTCCTCCGGAAAACCCTGTGATGGATCTTCGCCGCCCCAGCTTGAGCGACTTCGGCGTCCTGGATAATGAGGCGCTTCGCTCCGTCAACCAGACCATCGTTCTCAACGTCATCCGGGAAAAGCAGCCGATTTCTCGCGCCGATCTGGCACGCATCACGCGCCTGAAGGAATCGACGATTTCCTCTATTGCCAAGCGACTGATAGGCGAGGGACTGATCTACGAGGCCAACCTTGGTGACTCATCTGGCGGGCGCCGACCCCGGATGTTGCGCATCAACGGTGACCGGTCGGCAGCCCTCGGCGTTCACATTGCGCCGCAGCAAACCTTGATTGCGGCCAGTAACTTCAGCGGCAAGATTCTCCGCCAAAGGACGATCAAGACCGATTCCGACCCGGAACGGTTCCTGCCCCGCCTGGCTGAGGAGATCGAACGGTCCCTGCACTCAGATCTGCCCGCCGGTCTTAAGTGCGAAGGCATCGGAGTGAGCATGCCGGGGCTGATGGATCGCTCCCAGGGAAAGATCATCTACTCCGCCAATCTTGATTGGCGCGAGGTGGAAGTCGGCGCGTACTTACGGCACAGATTTGGCCACGACATCATGTTCGAGGATAACGTGCGATGCGCCGGCCTGGCTGAGATTTGGTTTGGCTCGCTGACGCGCCTGGCGCCTTCCCACATGATCAACCTGCTGATTGACGAAGGCCTGGGGACCGCCATCATCATCGGCGGCCATCTCTATCGCGGCGCTACTTTGGGAGCGGGCCAGTTCGGGCATGTCTCGATAGATCCCAGCGGGCCGCGCTGCCGCTGCGGCAATCTGGGGTGCTGGGAGTCGTTCGCATCGAACACAGCCACAATCCACCGCTACCTCCAGGCCAGGGGAGTTTCAGGCGCTGCAACTTCGATACCGTTCTCGAAACTCGTTGCCCTGGCGAGGGAGAGCGACCGGGACGCGCTCCTGGCCCTTCAAAAGACCGGCGAATATCTCGGCATAGGCATTGCTTTGCTGGTTAACGGACTTAATCCGGAGATGGTGATAGTCAGCGGGGAGATCAGTCGTGCCTGGGACCTCATTGAACCCGGGATCTGGCATAATTTACGAATCAGGGCACTGGCGGGCAATCTCAACTCGATGAAGCTTCAGCCATCAAGTATAGAAGAGAACCCTTCCCTCATGGGTGCTATCAGCCTGGTCATCTGCCGAAGGTTCGCCCTGCCCCCGCCCGGCCGAGAAGGCAGACGGGCGCTGACTGCAACACGCGGATGAGGATACATGTGGCGGGGTTGCGCGCGCCGCCGGCGCGTTCATTGCCCGGGCAGAGGTAGCACGAGGGCTCGTAGGGCGGCTGCGCGGCCTCGGGCCTCCGCTCCACCTGGCCCTGCCAGGGCCGCTCGGTGCGCTGCGGCGAGACCAGCACCCATTCCCGCGTCAGCGGGTTGTAGCGCCGGTGCGGCTGCTGCTTCCAGTTTGGCGTTTCCATCCCCGCTATTCTACGGCACTGCACGCACCAACAGAGCCGCGAGGTCGCCGCGGCGACCGAGCGGTTCCCCGGGGCTGACCGGCGCGGCAACAGAGCGGTCGCCCGGCCTGGCAGCCGCTCCCTAATCCCGCAGGGCGGGACGGCTCGGTTGCGCCGCGGCAGCCGACCGCCGTCCATCGTCCCCGCATCGGCGGGATTGCCCGACGCGCCGCTTTCCGCTACATTCAAGGCACGGGAAATGGTCCCAGCCCATGCCCGGGTGGCGGAACAGGCAGACGCAAGGGACTTAAAATCCCTTGGCCCGTAAGGGCCGTGCGGGTTCGATTCCCGCCCCGGGCACCATTTTTGCTGATTTGAGGTACGGCCACCGGCACTCTGCGTCCGCTGTCACTGCTGGTAGGGAATTCTGTTTCGGACTCGCTTCAGGAAACCGTGGACCGCTGGCCATTCGCGCCGCAGCCGCGCACTGGCGTCGTAGCTATAGCACCCGGATTCCCTAAGGAAGGCTTCCCGATATAACTCCTGGCAGGGAACCAGCACGTCCACGAGGCCGAGAGCGAACTCCAGCGCCCGGTCGCAAGTGCTCAGGTTCAGGTTCTCGAACTGGTGGTACTTCCAAACCGTGTTGACCATGATTTCGCTACTCTGAATTGGCCCCTTTTGATCATCTGATTTGGCTCCACCCATCAAACAAGAACTGACTATCCTGTTTCGGGCTTTGCGAGCCCGGACGGAGGGTCGGTGGACAGGAGAGCGAAGGTGGAGCTGTTCGAGCAGATGAGGCGGGAGTAGAAAGCGGCGGGCCCTGTTGACCGGCGGCGCGGGAGCGGCCCTGATCGGCGCCACGATCATGTGGGGAATACTAGCCGGCGTCATTCCCTGTGGCAGCCCGGGTTGAAAGAGGTCCAACCTCACCGTGAGTGGGGTGTTCCTGGGAGTTGGGGCGGCCGTGGCCGCTCGCGGGTGGCGCCGAACGCCTGCACCGCCGGCTTAGGCGCGGCCGCAATAATGGAGCGCGGATTCGGCCAGGATGCGCGCGAGCTGCACGACGGATTCGATGTCGGCGAATTCCTCGGTCGCGTGTGCGCCGGCACCGGCCGCGCCGATCACCACGGTCTCGATGCCGGCCGCGGCCAGCAACGCGGCGTCCATCCAGGGCGTGTCGCCGATGTAAGCCGGCTGGCCACCGAGCACCTCGCCGGCGGCTTGCGCCACGGCCCGGACAATGGGCGCTTCCCTTGATACTTCGAACGGCTCCCGGGCGAAATAGCAGCGCGCCGAAGCCCGGAACCCGGTATCTTCCACGGCCAGGCGGTCGAGGATGGACTGAATCTCGCGCGTGGCCTGGCTCTCGGTCTCGCCCGGCACCGTTCTCCGCTCGACTTGCAGCCTGCAACTGGCCGCGTAGGTGCTCAGGCCGGTGCCGCCGGCGATCATGGCGGCGTGCAGGGAAGGCGGGCCGAGCAGGGGATGCGGGGGGCGGGCGCGCAGGTCGCGCTCCAGCCCCTCCAGCCGCGCCAGGAAGCGCCCCATGCGCATGTTGGCATCCACGCCCAGCTCGAACTTGCTGCCGTGCGCGGCCTTCCCGACGGTTTCCACTTCGATCCACAGGTAGCCCTTGTGCGCCAGGCAGACGGCCAGCGCGGTGGGCTCGGTGACGATGGCGCCATCGGCGCGCAGCCGGCCGGCGCGGTGCAGTTCGACCAGCGCGGTGGTTCCGGCGCTGGCGTATTCCTCGTCGGCCACGCCGGCAACCAGCAGGTCGCCGCCGAGCGTGACGCCGGCGTCGGCCAGGGCCTTGGCTGCCGCCATGCCCGCCGCCATGCCGTTCTTCATGTCGTAGGCGCCGCGGCCGTACAGGCGTCCATCGCGGATTTCAGCGGAAAAGGGGTCCGTCATGCCCTCCACGCCGACCGTGTCCATGTGGGCATCGAGCAGCAGCGAGCGCCCACCGCCGCTGCCGGCGAGCGTGCCCACCACCGTGGTGCGTCCGGGGGCGTGCGAGTGCAGCTCGGCGGCCAGGCCGCAGCGGCGCATCGATTCGGCGGCGTAGCTGGCGATCTCGTGCTCCCCCGCCCCGCCCGGCGTGATGGTGGGGTTGATGGAGTTGATCCGAACCAGGTCCGCCAGCGTGCGGATGACGTAATCACGATCGACTTGGATCATCGGCGTTCCTTCATGATTCCAGGATACGCCCAAGCGAAGTAAGCAGTAAGCACTAAGCAGTAGGCAGTAAGCACGGCACAAAAGGCCGCTCGCTCCGGCTACTGCCTACTGCCGCCTCGGTTCCAGGGCTCAGAGCGCCTTGCCCATTCTGGTGTGCGGAATGGCCTCAAACAGCGTTTCCGATTGTCCCAGGATTTCGTAGCCGTGCTTCTGGTAGAAGAAGACGGCCGGGTCGCGCGCGTTCAGAACGATCTGGCGGGCGCCCATGGCGCGGGCGCGCGCCTCCAGTTCCTTCAACACGGCGCTGCCGACGCCCCGGCGGACATATTCGGGCTCGACGGCCATGAAACGGATCTGGGCCTGGTCCGGCGAATTGAAGTGCAGGCGGCCGACGCCTAAAACCTGGTCCCCGAGGCAGGCCATCAGGTGGACCGCATCGTTCTCGTGATGGTCCTTTTCGCTCTCGCGGTCCTGCGTCCAGGGCTCGCGCAGCACTTTCCAGCGCAGCCAGTAGTAGCTGCGGAACTCCTCGGGGGTGCGCGGCTCGCGAATCTCCACCTGCATAGCCGATCGGAATCCGGTACGGCGGTTGTGAGGCGCGGTCAGGCGTGCGCCGGGGCAGCCAGGAAATGATCGACGATCTTGTCGGTGGCTTTCAAGCCGCTGCCGGTCAGCACCGCCACCACCCGCGCGCCCGGCCGGATCACGTCCTGCCGGCAGAGCGCGTCGATGGCCGAGGCGGAAACCGCGCCGGTGGGCTCGACGTAGATGCCGCGGCGGCCCAGCGTCTCCACCGCCTGCCAGATGGCCTCGTCGGTCACCGTGCACATCACGCCCTGCGAGCCCCGGATGGCCTCCAGCACGTCGTTGCCCCGCACCGGGTTGGCGATGCAGATGCCTTCGGCCACCGTGTCCCCCTTCTCCACCGGCAGGACTTCGGCCCTGCCCGCGCGCCAGGCATTGTACACCGGGGCGCAACCGGAGGCCTGCACGCCGGCCAGGCGCGGGATGCGCGAGATCACGCCGGACTGCCACAGGTGCTGGAAGCCGAGGTACAGGCCGATCAGCAGGCTGCCGCCGCCCACCGGCGCCACCACCCAGTCCGGCGCCTCCCAATCCAGTTGCTCGGCGATCTCGTAGGCCGCCGTCTTCAGGCCCACGGCGAAGTACGGGATCCAATTGTGGCTGGCGTAAAAAGTCTTGTCGGCGGCTTTCAGGGCGGCGGCGGCCGTGGCCTCGCGGCTGCCCGGCACCTGCACCAGGTTCGCGCCATGGATGACGATCTGCGCCGCTTTGCCTGGCGAGATCGAGGCGGGCACATAAATGTCGGCCCGAATGCCGGCCGCGGCCGCATAGGCCGCCAGCGAGGCGCCGGCATTGCCGGAGGAATCCTCGATGATGGCCGTCACGCCCCATTCCTTGAGCTTGCTGATCATCACCGTGCTGCCGCGGTCTTTGTAGGAGCCGGTGGGGCACAGGTAATCGAGCTTGAGCAGAAGCCGGCGGCCCTCGGCGGCGCCGGCGGTTTCGAAACCCACCAGCGGCGTGAAGCCCTCGCCCATGGTGACGATGTTGCGTTCGTCCTCGATGCCCAGCGCCTCCCGGTAGCGCCACACGGTGGCCGGCCGGCGGCCGAGGTCCCGCGCGGGGAAGGCGGCGCCGTCCTGTTTCAGGCGCAAATAGCCGCCGCAAACGCACCGCCAGCGCGGCTCGCTCGTTGGATAGCCGCCCGAGCACCGGGCACAGACAAGCAGGCGTTCTTCTTCCATGGTTCCGCGGCCATCATCCCGGCCGGCTGTTTGATTGTCAAATGGATAATTCGATTTGCCGGTTATCGGCAAAGGCGATGCACCAAACGCCGGAAAAGCTCAGGCGCCGGCCCGGGAGGCGAAGTGCCGCTGCAGCAGCTCGATCATGGCCGCGGCCGGCGGGCGCAGCGCCCGCGGACGCAGGTGGACCAGCGCCAGGGTGCGCGCCAGTTCCTTTCCGGCAATGCGGAAAGTCTTCAGGCCCGTGCCCGCCTGGCGCCCGGAAAGCGCGCTGGCCGGCAGCAGCGAGACGCCCAGGCCGTGCGCCACCATCTCCTTGATGGTCTCGGTTTCGGCCAGTTCCACGATGACCCGCGGCGCGATCTTGTGCCGGAAGAAGAAACGGTCGATGAGCTTGCGGGTGTTCTGGCCGGGGCGGTGCAGGATGAAGCGCTCCCCGGCCAGGTCCTGAATGGTGAGGCGGGGGCGGGCGGCCAGCCGGTGCCGCGCCGGCAGCACCGCCAGCAGCGGCTCCTCGAACAGCGGGGTCTTGGCCAGGCCCGGCGCCGCCAGCGGCAGCACCACCAGCGCGAAATCCAGCGCCCCCGCCCAGAGCTGCGCCGACACCTCCTGAATGGTGCCTCCCATGATGCTCAGCTCCACCTCCGGGTACTTGCGGGCGTACTCGATCAGCACCGGGGGAAGAAGATAGAGCAGGGTGGTGGAGGCGCAGCCGAAACACAGCTTCCCGCTGTAGGGGTCGCCGCCGGTCTGGACCGCCGCTTCGGCTTCCTCCAGTTGCCGGAAGACGCGGCGGGCATGCTCCAGCAACGCCGCGCCGGCCGGCGTCAGCGCCACCCGGCGCCGGTTGCGGTCCAGCAACCGCACCTTCAGCCTGTCCTCCAGCTCCCGGATGTGCTGGCTGACCGTCGATTGCGAGATGAACAGGATGTGGCTGGCGCGGGTGAAACTCGCCGTCTCTCCCACGGCGCGGAACACTTCCAACTGGCGGAACGGGATGGCCATGCGCGCCAGCCTAGCAAAAACCGATTACTCGTGCAACCGGATATCGTCGCGAGCGAAGTTCGAAGGGCTCCAAGATCGAGCCGCAGGTTTCGCCGATTGCGCCGATCAAGCTCGGACCGCCGGCGCTATCGGCGGCGGCGATAAGTCCGGTGAACGCCTATCTATTTGTGTCGCGGGCGGCTGTGGGCCTAGAATGCCGGCATGTCGCAGTCTCTGTTGCTCCTGACCCGGGCCGAGATCGAGAGGCTGGTGCCGCTCGACGAGGCCATTCGCGCCGTGGAAGGCGCTTTCCTGGAGTTCGGGCGCGGAAACGCGCTGCTGTTTCCGGTAATCCGCGAGCGCATCGACCCCTACGGCGGCTTCTTCGGGGTGAAGGCCGGCTACCTGGCCTCGCGGGGCTGGCTGGGGTACAAGGGCGGCGGGTTCTGGGCGTCGAACCGCGAGCGGGGGCTGGCCGGGCACCAGTCGGTGATCGCGCTGTACGATCCGGAAACCGGCGTCCCGCGCGCCCTGATGGACGGCAATTACCTGACCGTGGTGCGCACCGGAGCGGCCGGCGCCATCGCCGCCCGCTACCTGGCGCGCCAGAACTCGCACGTGGCCGCCATCATCGGCAGCGGCGTCCAGGGCCGGATTCAACTGGCCGCGCTGCGCGAAGTGTTGCCCATCGAGGAGGTGCGCTGCTTCGATGCGCGCCAGGAGAGCAGCCGCGCGCTGGCGGAGGCCGCCGGGCAATCGGGGCTGCGGGCGCGCTGCTGCCCCTCGGCCCGCGCCGCGGTGGAGGGCGCCGACGTGGTGGTCACCGCCACGCCCTCCTTCCAGCCGGTGATCTCCGACCAATGGATTTCCCCCGGCACTCATATCAACGCCATGGGCGCCGACACCCGCGGCAAGCAGGAACTCGATCCCCTCATCCTGGCCCGCGCAAAAGTCGTTGTCGATTATTTGGCGCAGGCGCGCGAGATCGGCGAATGCCAGCACGCTTTCCGGGCCGGCCTGCTGGCCTCGGTGCACGCCGAACTGGGACAGATCGTGGCCGGACTGGCGCCCGGGCGTGAAACCGAAACGGAGATCACCGTGTTCGATTCCACCGGCATCGCGCTGCAGGACCTGGCGGTCGCCGACCTGGCCTGCCGCGCGGCGCAGGCCTGCGGCGCCGGCCTCGCCGTGCAACTCGACTAAGCGGAAGAAGACGCCCGGATTATGGAGCGCTGGCGTCCCGCCGGCCCCCGGGTCGGGCCTGCATTTCGCCGCCCTGAAAATGCCACCTTGTACCGCCGGCGTCCCGCCGGTAATCGTCCTGTGGTCGCCGACCGGTTACCGGCGAGACGCCGGCGCTACAACGGGCGCGCGAGACGCGCGCTGGGGCATCGCGCCATTCCCGGATAATTCGGGTTAAGATTGGCCGATGTTAGCTGCTCCGGCGGAACGGAGGTTGATGATGATTCACGGCACGCGAAGGAACTTCCTCAAAATGTCGGCGACGGCGGCCGGCGTCGCGCCCTTTTCCAGGGTGCTGGGCGCGAACGACGATATCCGCCTGGCCGTCATCGGCGTGGGCTCCAGCGTGAAAATCGGCGGGAAGGGGAAGCAGGAGATCAAGGCCTTCAGCAAGATTCCGGGCGTCCGCATCGTTGCGCTGTGCGACCCGGAGCGGGCCCATCTGGACCCGGAAGTACAAAGGCTCAGGGACAGCGGCCAGAAAGCCGAAGGCTACACCGACATGCGCAGGCTGCTGGAGAGCAAGGACGTCGATGCCGTCGTCATCACCACCCCGAACCATTGGCACGCGCTGGCAACGATTTGGTCCTGCCAGGCGGGCAAGGACGTCTACTGCCAGAAGCCGGCCTCGCACAATATCTTCGAAGGCCGCAAGATGGTCGAAGCGGCCGCCAAGTACAAGCGCATCGTCGCTTCACCGCACGGGCCGCGCGGCCGCAGCGGCATCGGCGAGGCCTTTGCCTACGCCCGCCAGGGAAAGCTGGGCAAGATGCTGTACGCCCACGGCCTCAACTACCGGCCGCGCACCAGCATCGGCAAGGTCAGCGCGCCCACCCCCATCCCGAAAACGCTGGACTATGATCTGTGGTCCGGACCGGCGCCCATCCTGCCGGTCATGCGCGAATATCTGCACTACGACTGGCACTGGGAATGGCCTTACGGCGACGGCGACCTGGGCAACATGGGCATCCACTACATGGACGCCTGCCGCTGGGCGCTGGGCCAGCAGACGCTGCCCGAGCGCGTGCTGGCCGTCGGCGGCCGCTTCGGCTACGACGATGATGGCGAGACGCCCAACACCCAGGTCGCCTTTCTCGACTACAAGCCGGCGCCGCTCATCTTCGAAGTGCGCGGCCTGCCCCAGAGCAAGGAGTTCCTGGCACAGAACTGGGAGAAGAACAGCAACACCACCATGGACTCGTACCAGGGGGTGCGGGTCGGCGTGATCGTGCACTGCGAGAACGGCTACATCGCCCAAAACAAGGCCTTCGACAACCAGGGCAAGCTGATCGAGGAATTCAAGCCGGCCAACGAGAGCGAAGAGGAAAACTTCATCAAGGCGCTGCGCAGCCGCAAGTCGAGCGACCTGCAGGCCAACATGCTCGACGGCCACCTCTCGGCCGCCCTGGTGCACATGATCAACATCTCTCACCGCATTGGCAGGGAAACGCCGGGCGGCCAGATCCGGGAGACGGTCCGCGGCCAGAAAGATTTCGCCGAGGCCTGTGAGCGCTTCTTTGCTCACCTGGCGGGGAACGAAATCGACGTGCGGAAACACCCGGTCACGCTCGGTCCCTGGCTGAAGATGGAGCCGAAGGAAGAGCGGTTCGTGGGGGCCTTCAGCGAGCGCGCCAATCAACTGCTGACCAGAGACTACCGCCGGCCCTACGTGGTGCCGGAAAAGGTATAACCTGTAGCGGCGGTCTTTAGACCGCCATCGGCAATCCCTTGTAATGGCGACCCCGCGAGGCGGGGTCGCCGCTACATCGATGAATAAGGGGGATGGAAAAGGAGCACTGACCATGGATGCGAAAATAACGCGCCGCGAAGTGATCCTCGGGAGCCTGGCTGCTCTGCCGCTCGCGCTCGGTGCCTGGCCGGCGCAGCGCGTTTCCAGGATGCGGTTCGGATTCACAACCTACACCTGGGGCAAAGAATGGGACATCCCCACCATCATCGCCAATTGCACGCGGGCCAAGGCCCTTGGCGTTGAGCTCAGGACCAGCGGGCAGTACGCGCACGGCGTCGAGCTGGAGCTGGGGGAAGCCGGACGGGGAGAAGCGAAAAAGCGGTTTGCGGACAGCCCGGTGACCCTGGTCGGTGTGGCCTGCGGCGAGAAATTCGATCACCCCGATCCCGCCAAACTCAAAGCCGCCATCGAGAATGCCAAGGGCTACGCCAAGCTCAGCCACGACGTCGGCGGCCGC
>JAPKYU010000028.1 GCA_026394175.1 Acidobacteriota bacterium
GTGTGGATGATCTCCACCACCGCGCCCAACTGGACCGCCGAAGGCCCGGTGTAACCGCACAGCCGGGAGGAGAGCAGCACCAGCGCGGGCCGGATCCGCTTGCCGCCGCTGATCTGGAGATAGTGCCCCAGCGCGGTTACGGCGCCGACCGTGCAGACCGTGTCCACGCCGAAGGCCCGGTCCACGCGGTCCAGATCCTCGCGGATCAGATCGAAGACCTCCTCCCGCCGCATTTGCCCGACCCGGGGTTGCACGCTGTACACCATAGTAAGGGATCCAAGCGGCGAAGGCGGAAGGCGGAAAGCAGAAGGCAGCAAAAACTGGCGCTTGCCGCCTTCTGCCTTCTGCCTTCCGCTTTCGGCCACTGCAGCGCCAATTCTGAGACGCTACCCTAGTTTATGGGCAGGTATCGGGCATCAGCAATCGAAAAAAATTAGTGCCGGTCTGTTCGCAAACCCGCTCCGGCGTGATTCCCCGGAGCTCGGCCAGCTTCCGCGCCACTTCGGCAACAAAGGCGGGCTCGTTTCGCTGGCCGCGATGCGGGACGGGAGCCAGGTAAGGCGCGTCAGTCTCCACCAACAAGCGCTCCAGGGGAAGCTGCGCGGCCAGTTCGCGCAGCCCCGTGGCCTTGGAAAAGGTCAGGTTGCCGGCAAAGGAGATGTAAAAGCCCATGGCCAGGCCCCGCTCGGCTACCTCCGGACCGCCGCTGAAGCAATGAAAGATGCCGGGCAGGCCGGAGGGGCGCCAGAACTGCTCGAGCAATTCCAGGCAGTCGGGCCAGGCTTCCCGGCAATGGATGATGATGGGCTTGCCGGCGGCTTGGGCCAGCTCCATCTGCCGGATGAACACCTGGCGCTGCACCGGGCGGGGCGAGTGGTCGTAGTGGTAGTCCAGCCCGATTTCGCCGACGGCCAGCACTTTAGGCTCACGCGCCAACCGCGCCAGTTCGGCAAAGGCCGCCTCATCGGCCAGGCGGGCCTCATGCGGATGGATGCCGACGGTGGCGTAAACCCAGGGCCGCAGGGCGGCCATGCGCAAGCCGGCATCAAGCTGCGGCGGTCCCTGCCCTACCCCGACCGCCAGGATGGCGCGCAAGCCGGCCTGCTCGGCGCGATCCAGCACCGCCTCGCGGTCGGCATCGAATTGCGGGAAATCCAGGTGGCAGTGCGAATCGACCAGCATTTCAGTGACAAGTGACGAGTGACAAGTGACGAGTGACAGTCTTCAGTTGTGGATTGAACTGAAAACTACTTGTCACTTGTCACTTGTCACTCGTCACTTTAGTTTTGAGCCGCTCGGCACATCGTCGGGCACGCTGACCAGCACCGGCTTGTCGCTGCCGGGAAGCACGGCGGCCACAATCATGCCGTTCGATTCGATGCCGCGCAGCTTGCGGGGCTGCAGGTTGGCCACGATGACCACCTTGCGGCCGATCAACGACTCGGGCCGGTAGGCTTCGGCAATGCCGGCCACCAGGGTGCGTGTCTCGAGGCCGATATCGACGGTGAGCTTCAGCAGCTTGTCGGCGCCCTTCACGTTCTCGGCGGCCAGCACCTGCCCGACGCGCATGTCGATCCTGGCGAAATCGTCGATGGTGATGCGCTCGCCGAGGGGCGGCAAGGCGGCGGCGGCCGGCGCCGGCTCGGCAGCCGCGCCGGCCTGCTCAGCCTGGGCCTGTGGTTCCCGGACGGACGCGGGGGCAGCCGGTTTCCTGCCGGGCTTCTGTCCGGCCCTGGACATTTCTTGTTCGAGCCGCCGCATTTCCGCAATCGTGGCGGCCTTGTCCAGGCGCGGGAAGACGGCCTCGACCTTGGCGATCTTGCCGCCGAACGGCAGTTGTCCCCACTTCAGTTCGGCCAGCAACTGCTCGTGGGCCTCGCCGCCCAGGCCCAGTTGGCGCCAGATGCGGCTGGCGGAAACCGGCAGCACCGGGGAGGCCAGCACGGTAACGATGCGCAGCGCCTCGGCGGCGGTGTAGAGCACGGTGGCCAGGCGCGGGCGCTGCTCGGGCTGCTCGGCCAGCGTCCAGGGCTCGTTTTCCACCAGGTATTTGTTGACCGCGGCCACCAGTCCCCAGATGGCCTCCAAGCCCCGCGAGAATTCGAAAGCATCGAATGCGGCGGTGGCCGTCTGGATGATTTCCGTGGCCTTGTCCTGCACGTCCTGGTCGGTGCCCTGGCGGGAGGCGACCCCGGACGGGTAAGGGATCTCGCCGCTAAAATACCGCGCGATCATGTCCAGGGTGCGCTTGGCAAGATTGCCCAGGTCGTTGGCCAGGTCGCTGTTGTAGCGATCCACCAGGGCGTCGTAGCTGAACGAGCCGTCCTGGCCGAAGACGATCTCGCGCAGCAGGAAGTAGCGCAGCCCGTCGGCGCCCATCACGCGGTGAATGGGCTCGGCGCTCACGATGTTGCCGCGCGACTTGCTCATCTTGTCCTGCTCGAACAGCAGCCAGCCGTGCGCATAGATGCCCCTGGGCAGCGGCAGGCCGGCGGCCATCAGGAACGCCGGCCAATACACGGCGTGGAAGCGCAGGATCTCCTTGCCCACCAGGTGCAGGTCGGCCGGCCACAAACGTTTCCAGCGCTCCTCTTCGGCGCCGCCCTGCGCGAAGCCGATGCCGCTCATGTAACCCATCAGGGCGTCAAACCACACGTAGAAGACGTGGTTGTCGCCCGTGGGCATGGGGACGCCCCATTTCAGGTTGGCGCGGCTGATGGACAGGTCGCGCAGTCCGCCGCGCACGAACGAGACCACTTCATTGCGCCGCGACTCCGGCCGGATGAAATCCGGCTGCTCGCGGTACAGCTTCAACAGCGGCTGCTCGAAGGCCGACAGCTTGAAGAAGTAGTTCTCCTCGGTCACCTGCTCGGTGGGGCGCCCGCATAACGGGCAGGGGTCGCCGACCTGGCCCTCGCCCACGTATAACTCGTCGAAGAAGCAGTAGGGGCCGGTGTAGCCGCCCTTGTAGA
>JAPKYU010000512.1 GCA_026394175.1 Acidobacteriota bacterium
CTGCTGGCTGTCAACGGCCGCGCGCCGCGCCGCTCCCCGGCGGAGACATTTGCGGGCATGGAACCGGGCAGCAAGGTGGAGTTGAAACTGCGCCGCGAGGGGCGGGAGTTCAAGGCCAAGTATGCGGCCGGGCGCGCCAGCGAAGTGGTGTTTCTCGTCTCGCCCATCGCCAACCCCGACCCGCTTCAGCAACGAATCCTGGAAGGCTGGCTCTCCGGCAAAACCAACTGAATCACAAGGCCACAAAGCTGCTGCCGCCGGAACCAGACAAACCGGACAACGCCGGTACAACGTCACGACCGACGGCGGCCGGCGGCCATGTATTTGCTCAAGCGCTGCAAGACTGACCGGGGAACCTCGGCCTTCACGTGGATGAGGCCGCCACGGAACTGCCGGCTGAGCACCCGCGCGTGGTCATACAGGAAGGAAAGCTCGCGTCCCGCGGTCTGCGGGAAATCGAAGGTGGCGTGAGCCAGGGGGTCGGCCTCCAGGCGCGCATCGATGGCGGCCACCAGCCCGGAGATATTCCATCCCGTCAGGGCCGAGATCAAACAGGCCTGCCGCGAAGCGGCCAGATTCTCGCGTTCCTCCGGCGAGAGCAGGTCGGCCTTGTTGAGAGTATGCAGGCGCGGCTTACCCGCCGCGCCGAGCTCCTCCAGCACCTTCCATACATGCCGGTCCTGTTCCTGGCGCACCGGCGAGTGAGCGTCGCTGACGTGAAGGATCAGCTCCGCTTCTCGCACTTCTTCCAGGGTGGCGCGGAACGCTTTGATCAGGGTGGTGGGAAGATTGCGCAGGAAACCGACGGTGTCGGAGAGCAGGATCCGCCTGCCGCTGGGCAGGGCGACGGCCCGCAGCGTGGGGTCCAGCGTGGCGAACATCTGGGAGGAAACGAGCACGCCGGCGCCGGTGAGCTGGTTGAACAGCGTGGATTTTCCCGCGTTCGTGTATCCCACCAGGGCCACGGGAGGAAGGGGGATGGCGGCGCGCTTGCCCCGCTGGCGGGCGCGCTGCGCGCGCACGTGTTCCAGGACCTGGTTCAAGCGGGTGATGCGCTGGTAGATGCGCCGCCGGTCCATCTCCAGTTTGGTCTCGCCGGGTCCGCGGGTGCCGATGCCGCCGCCCAGCCGGGACATTTCCGTGCCGCGCCCGGTCAGCCGCGGCAGCAGGTAATCCAACTGGGCCAGCTCCACCTGCAACTGGCCCTCGCGGGTGCGTGCGTGGCGCGCGAAAATGTCCAGGATAAGCTGGGTGCGGTCGATCACCTTGCAGGCCAACGCCTTCTCCAGGTTGCGCAACTGGGTGGGGGAAAGCTCGCGGTCGAAAATGACCAGGTCGGCGCCGGTCCCGCCCGCTATCCCGCCCAGTTCCTCCACCTTGCCGCGTCCGATCAAGGTGGCCGGGGCGATGGCCTCGCGGGTGGTCAGCGCGCTGTGCAGCACGCGCGCCCCCGCGCTCTCCGCCAGTTCCTTCAGCTCTTCCAGCGACTCCTCGGGAGAAACGTCGCCGTCCGCATTGGGGATCTTGCGGCGAGACTTCAGCTTCAAGCCGACGAGAATCGCTTTTTCACGCGCCTGGGCGGGCCGGTGGTTGCGTGTGTCGCTGGCTTCGTCTTTGCGAATCGTTAGCCCCCAGCTACTTCGGCGGGGGAAGGCACAGGCCCAGCACCGGCGTCCGGCGCGTGAGCCGGGGACATCTGCGCCGGCGGCGGCACTGCCACATGCGCCCTCGCTGTAACCACCGTTGAGATCGCGTGCTTGAAAATCAACTGCTCCTGGCTGTTGTTCTCCAGGATAAGCGAATACTTGTCGAAACTCTTGATCCTGCCCGAAAGCTTAACCCCGCTGACCAGGTAAATCGTTACGTGAATTCTGTCCCTGCGGGCCGTATTCAGAAAGGAATCTTGGATACTCTGAGCTGGCTTGTCCATAGTCGTATTCTCCCCAATCCACCGCCAGTCCTCTTAATTCTATTCTACTGCCGCGGCCATACGGCGGCAAGCGGACGGGCAGGCGTACGCCGCAGGGGGAAAGGCAGGAGCATCCGTGGTGAAGTGTCTTTTCCGGTTCACACGGTTCCCGGTTCGGGGTGAATCCACGGCTTGCGGTAGGGCCGGCGCAGCAGGCGGGCCGCCTCGGCGTCGCCCACGATGGTCTGCTTTTCGGCATCCCAGGTGAGCGTGCGGCCGAGTTGCATGGCCACGTTAGCCAGGATGCAGCTCGCCGACGAGATGTAACCCTGCTCGATGTCGGCCACCGGCCTGCCTCGCGCGGCGATGGCCCGCAGGAAATCCTGCATCTGATAGCGAATGGCCGGGGCGCAGTGGCGTTCCAGCCGCTCCTCGGTCTTGTCCTCGGGGTACTGCTCCAGCTCGTAGGTGACGTCGCGGTGCACCGGCT
>JAPKYU010000470.1 GCA_026394175.1 Acidobacteriota bacterium
CGGGAAGACCGTTTCGCCCGACTTCCCGGTGACGGCCGGCGTGGCGCAACCCCAATGCGCGCGCGCCTCGGCGGGCGGCGCCTGCGCCGATGCCTTCGTCGCCAAGCTGAGCGCTACGGGCTCGGCGCTGGCCTACTCCACATATCTGGGCGGAAGCAGCGACGATGCGGCGTACGCCATCGCCGTCGATGCCTCGGGTAACGCCTATGTCACCGGCTACACGCAATCCAGCGATTTCCCGGCGGCCAAAGCCCTGCAGACCGGGGCGGGCGGCGGCGCCGACGCTTTCGTCGCCAACTTGAACACCACCGCTTCCGCGCTGTTGTATTCCACGTGGCTGGGGGGCGGCGGCAGCGAGGAGGGAAGCGGCCTGGCGGTGGATTCGGCCGGCAGCGCCTACGTGACCGGCACCACCTATTCTCAAAACTTTCCCACCGCCAACCCGCTGTTTGCCACCAACCGGGCCGGGGCCATGGGGACCGCGTTGGTGGCCAAGATGGTGACGGCCGCGGTGCCGTCGATCAGCTCCTTGCAGCCGGCCAGCGTGCCTGGCGGCGGCCCGGCCTTCGCCCTGGCCGTCAACGGGTCAGGTTTCTCCAGCGGCGCGGTGGTGCGCTGGAACGGCCTGGACCGGGCGACCGTCTACGTCAGCCCCACACAACTACAGGCGGCCATCCTGGCCAGCGATATCACCGCCATGGGCGCCGCCGCCATCACCGTGGTCAGTTCGCCGCCGGTGGCTGCCCTCTCCGCTCCCGCAATCTTTACCATCACCACCGCAGTGCCGCTCATCAGTGCGGGGGGCATGGTGAACGGCGCCAGTTTCGCCGGCGGTTTGAGCGGGGGCATGATCGCCTCGCTGTTCGGATCGAACTTTGCCTCCAGCCAGCAGTCGGCGGCTACCGTGCCCCTTCCGACATCGCTCGGCGGCGTCAGCGTCCGGATCAACGGTGTGGCCGCGCCGCTGTTCTATGTTTCTGCCACGCAAATCAACTTCCTGGCGCCGTTCGAGCTGCTGGGGCAGTCGCAGGCCGGCATCACCGTCACGGCAGGCGGGAACACCACCGCGCCGCAAACTGTGAGCCTGGCCGCGGTTGCCCCGGGCATCTTCAGCATAAACTCGCAGGGCACCGGCCAGGGGGCGGTGCTGATCGCGCCGGGCGGTGAAGTGGCGGCCCCGGCCAACAGCATTTCCGGCGCATCGTCGCGGCCGGTGCGCCGCGGCGAATACATCTCTGTTTTTTGCACCGGACTGGGGGATGTCACCACGCGGCCGGCCAGCGGCGAGGCCGCTCCCGCCGGTTCGCTCTCCACTACGCTGGCCGGGCCGCTGGCCTCCATCGGCAGCGTCAGCGCGCCGGTCACCTTCTCCGGGCTGGCGCCCGGATTCGTGGGCCTTTATCAGGTCAACGTGCAGGTACCGGACGCAGCGCCCTTGGGAAACGCAGTGCCGCTGGTGCTCAGCGTGAGCGGCGTGGCCTCCAACGCGGTTACAATCGCGATTCAATAGCGCCGCGGGCCGACGGTTTACGGGCAAATAAGAAAAGAGGGGCGCACAACAGCGTGCGCCCCTTGCTCGGGTGGTTGCACAAGATCTAACTGCCATAGAGGAGAGCAATTGGCATTCCATCGCCCAGGCCCTTTCCTGCCTGACAATTAGCCCCTTCCCCGGATCGCCGCGTGGTCCGGGCCGGGTGAATTCGACCCCTTTCCCCCGCGTTCGGGTCACACCGGTCGGCTCCCCGGTGTTGGACAGAATCCCGAAAAGCCTCTATTCTGGTGGGAGCAATACTTCGGCATGGGCAACTACTATCGCTACCGTCCATCCATGGGATTCGGCGGCTTCGTCCTGACGCCGGCCGTCAAGATCCTGCTGATCATCAATGCCGCGCTGTATGTCATCCCGGCGCTCCTCAACCTGGACCTGCTGGCCACGCCGCTGGGGTTCCTGTACCTGGTGCCGGCGCTGGTGCTGCGCCATGGAATGATCTGGCAGGTCTTCACCTACATGTTCTTCCATGGCGGCTTCATGCACTTTCTATTCAACATGCTGACGCTATGGATGTTCGGGACGGCGGTTGAACAAGCGTGGGGAACCCGGCGCTTTGCCGCCTATTACCTGCTGTGCGGGGTGGCCGCCGGAATTTGCGTGGTGCTGGTTGCCTTGTTCAGCCGCAGCGGGCTGGTCTCGGCCACCATCGGCTCCTCGGGCGCCATCTACGGCCTGATCCTGGCTTTTGGCCTGTTGTTCCCCGACACCCCGGTCTACTTCATGTTCCTGTTCCCGTTGCCGGCCAAGTACTTCGCCATCCTGATGGCCAGCATCGAATTCTTCATGCAATGGGCGCAACCGGGCAGCGGTATCAGCCACATCGCTCACCTGGGCGGCATGCTGTTCGGCCTCCTTTACATCCGGCTTTGGTTGCCGCGCCGCGGCCACCGGCACGCTACGTCCTCCTGGGGTTCGGAACAACTGCCCTGGACGGTCCGGGTCGGGCAGGGTTACCGGCGCTGGCAACTCCGGCGAGCCCGCAGGAGATTCGACGTATACATGCGCGAGCAGGAACGCACCAAGGAAGAGCGCGGAAGAGAAGACCGCTGGGTACACTAAGAACGGTCCAAAGTCCAAGGTCCAAAGTCAAAAGTCGGATGGCGTCCCTGACCTTGGACTTTGGACCTACCTGGCACCTGGAATGTGGCAGCCGTTGACGGCCTCGCATTCCTGGCATTCAAGCTGGACGGTGACGTGGCGGATCCGGAAACGGCGTTCCAGCAGCGCGTTAACCTGGTCCAAGATCGCTTCACCATCGGCAAAGGGCAGCGGCGGAATGCGCACGTGGCAGGTAAACGCCTGGGCGCCGACGCCCAGGCTCCAGATGTGCAGGTCGTGAACGTCCTGGACGCGCGGCACGCTGCGGATGGCCGCCTCCACCTGCTCCAATTCCAGCCCACGGGGCAAGCCTTCCAGCAGGATGTCGAGCGACTCCACCATCACATCCCACACCGTCCAGACCACCAGCCCGGCAATCAGCAGGCCCAGTAGCGGGTCCGCCGCGCGCAGGCCCCAGATGCGAATCAGCAGGGCGGCCAGGAGGATGCCCAGGCCGGCGAGCGCGTCCCCCGCCATGTGCAGGAACACGCGGGGCGGGCACTGCTCCCCGCGGGCCGCGCGCCGTAAGGCCACAGACACCACAGCGTTCAGGACCACTCCGGCCGCTCCCAGCGCCAGCATGATGCGGAAATCCGGTTGGCCGGGAGCCAGCAGGCGTTGCGCGCCGCGGTAGAAAAGCCACCCGGCGGGCCCCAGGACCAACAGCCCGGCGACGAAAGCGGCCAGCACGCCGGCACGATGGTAGCCGTAGGTCCTGTGCCGGCTGGGGGCCCTGGCCTGGGCCTGGAAGGCGAACCAGGTGACGAACAGCGCCAAAGCGTCGGAGAAGTTGTGCCAGGCGTCGCCGATCAGGGCCAGGCTTCGCGCATAGTAGCCGCAGGCCAGCTCGGCTCCGAAGAAGGCCAGCGTTGCCAGCGCGGCAACCTTCAGTACCCATCCCGTGTTGTGGTCGGCGGGCGCGTGGGCCGGCATAACCTCAGTCTGTAGCGGCGGTCTGTAGCGGCGGTCCCGCTTGGCGGGATCGCCGCTACAGCCTCTGTCTGCGTCCCCGTTGTTCCAGGTCCAGCAAGAATTGCTTCCTGTCGAGGCCGCCGCCGTATCCGCCCAAGCCGCCGTCGGCCGCCACCACCCGATGGCAGGGCACCACAATCGCCATGGGGTTCCGATGGTTGGCCTGGCCCACGGCGCGGTACGCCCTGGGCCGGCCGATCTGCCGCGCGATATCGCCGTAGGAGCGCGTCCGGCCGTAGGGAATGGCCAACAGCGCCTTCCAGGCCTGGCGTTGAAATGGCGTTCCACGCAGGTCCAGGGGAATGGTGAAGCGCTGGCGCTGTCCGGCGAAATACTCGGCCAGCTCCGACGCCGCCGGCTGGGTTTTTTCTTCCGCACGCACCCAATCGAATCGCCGATCGGCGGGCCTGCGGCCCCGCAGGTCCAGCCGCAGCAGTCCTTTCTCGGTGCAGCAAATCGTGAGCCGACCCAGCGGCGAGGAAACAAACGAATAGTAGGCGGTCTCCACACGTTTACTGTAGCACGCGCGAAACACATCACGCATTGGACCTTGGACTTTGGACTTCAGACCGCCCGCGACCTCTGATAGAATTCGCCAACAAAGGAACGGGAGGCGGTACCCAGGAGAAATCCGTGAGACAGAAAGCAGCGGCAATCGTGCCGGTACTTGCGGTGCTGGCGCTATTGGCGGCCGTCGCGGTGCAGGCAGCCATCCCAGCGCCCAGGCAGGTGCTGGGATTCGAGATGGGCGAAGATCGAAAACTGGCCGACTGGAACCAGGTGATCGGCTACTTCCAGAAGGCGGCGGCGGGCGATCCGGAGCGGGTCAAGTACGCGGAACTGGGAAAAACCACCGACGGTCGGCCATTCGCGCTGGTCACGATTTCTTCGGCCGGCAACATGGCGCGCCTGGAGCACTACCGGGGCCTGCAGGCCCGCCTGGCCGATCCGCGCGGCCTTTCCGAGGAGGAAGCCAACCGGCTGATCCGCGAGGGGAAGGCCGTGGTCCTGATTACCTGCACGGTGCACTCCACCGAGGTGGCCTCCACGCTGGCCGCCATCGAGTATGTCTACCGGCTGCTGACCGAAGATACTCCGCGCCATCGCCTGATCCTGGAAAACACCATCTTTCTGCTGGTTCCGTCGCTGAATCCCGACGGCCTGGATATGGTCGCCGACTGGTACCGCAAGTCGCTGGGCGCCCGGTGGGAGGGCTCGCCTCCGCCGTTCCTCTACCATCGCTATGTGGGCCATGACGACAACCGCGACTGGTACATGTTCACCCAGGCCGAGACGCGGCTGACGGTGGGCCAGGTGCACAACGTGTGGCACCCGCACGTCGTCTACGACATGCACCAGATGGGCCTGTACGCGGCCCGCATGTTCACGCCGCCCTGGCTGGATCCGGTCGATCCCAATATCGATCCGCTGCTGGTCAGCGAAGTCAACATGCTGGGGACGGCCATGGCCGCCGACCTGGCCACGGCGGGCAAGAAGGGCGTGGTGGTCAACGCCATGTACGACTATTGGGGGCCGGCGCGCCACTACCAGAGTTATCACGGTGGATTGCGCATCCTCACCGAGGCCGCCTCCGCCCGGCTGGCCACTCCGGTGGACATCCGTTTCGAGCAACTCGACACCGGCGCCCTCGGCTACAGCGCGCAGCAGGCCACCTGGAATCATCCCGACCCCTGGCCGGGCGGCGCCTGGCGGCTGCGGGACATCGTCGATTACGAGTTGATCGCCATGGAGGCCTGCCTGTTCTACACCGCGCAGAACCGGGAAATGTTCCTGCGCAATTTCTACCGCATCGGCAAGAACGCGCTGGAGCCGCGGGCAGGGAAGCCGGCCGCCTTCCTGGTCCCGCCCGACCAGAAAGACCCGGCCACCGCCGCCAAGATGCTCAACGTCCTGCGGTTCGGGATGGTCGAGGTGCAGCAGGCCAAAAAGCCGTTTACAGCCGACGGCGCCGAATACCCGGCCGGGACCTACATCATCTCGCTGGAGCAGCCTTACAGCCCGTGGGCCAAGACCATGCTGGAGCGGCAGAAGTATCCCGACCTGCGGCAATACCCCGGCGGACCTCCCAAGCGCCCTTACGACGTCACCGCCCACACGCTCCCGTTGCTGATGGGCGTCAAGACCGTGGAGGTGCGCAACAAGTTAGAGGCCGAGGCCGAGCTGGTGCGCTCCGACCTGGTTCCGCCGCCGGGCGCCATCACGGGCGCCTCGGCCGCCGCCTTCCTGCTCCAGCCCACTTCCACCAGCGCCTTCCAGGCGGTCAACCGGCTCTTGAAGAAGCAGGTTCCGGTCAGCCGCGACAGCCGCGGCAACTTCGTGGTGCGGGCGCCGGCGGGCGCCCTCAAGCCCCTGGCCGACGAATTCGGGCTGCAGTTCCGGGCGCTGGAACGCGTTTCGCGCCGCGCGCGGCCGTTGCGCCCGCCGCGCATCGGTGTCTACCAGAGCTACGTGCCGAGCATGGACGAGGGCTGGACCCGGTTCGTGCTCGAGCAGTTCGAATTCCCGTACCGCACCCTGTACGACAAAGAGATCCGCGCGGGAAAGCTGAACGAGAGCTGCGACGTGATCGTGATCGCGGACATGAGCAGGCGGGTGATCGTCGAGGGGTACCCCAGCGCGGGCCAGCGGGGCCGGGACACGGGGCCGCTGCCTGCCGAGCCCCGCTCCGGCGAGCGCGAGCGGGGCGAGTTGCCGTTCTTCACCGGCCCCATGCCTGAGGAATACGCCGGCGGCCTGGGCGAAGCGGGCGTGCGCGCCCTGCACGAGTTCGTCCAGCAGGGCGGCGCCGTTGTCCTGCTCAACCGCGCCTGCGCCTTCGGCTCGGAACTCGGCGTGAGCATCAAGAACGTGTTGTCGGGGGCCGCCACGCGCGACTTCTACGCCCC
>JAPKYU010000707.1 GCA_026394175.1 Acidobacteriota bacterium
ATCTGACGCCGCGCCTGCACGCCGGCAAGATCGCCCAGGCCGTGGCGCAGAAAGTCGGCGGCACCGGCGGCGGCCGCCCGGACATGGCCGAAGCCGGCGGCAAAGACCCGGCCCAGCTCGACGCCGCCATCGCCGAGGTCCTCGACATCATCGGCTCCATGCTGTAGAGAATGGGACACGCATGAACACGGATCAACACGGATAAGACGATGAGTGAAACCCGCGTTCATCGTGTTTATCCGTGTACGGTGCCTTAGGATCAAGCGCGGAGTGGGCTGCAACCGCTGCAGATTACAGATGACGGAGGATGTCGTCGAGGGTCATGCCAGCATCCTTCAGGATGCCGTGCAGCAGCCCGCGCTTTAGATCGGCGCCGTGTTGCGGCACACACACCTGAACGCCGGGTTTGCCGGGGTGGCGCAGGTAGCAATGGCTGCCCCGCTGATGATGGATAAAGAAACCGGCCCGCTGCAGGGCCTGAATAAGCTGCTTCGGCTTCAGGACGGGAAGGCGCATTCAGGCAGGCACAGCCACTTCCATGACTTCTTCGACTTGTTGGGCCCGAGGTCGATCTTCGGGAACAGGTTCCCCACTCTTAATGAGGCCCTCGAGGTACCCCGAAATCGCCTCTCGAACCATACGGCGAGTTTGCGCCAACGTCTCGCCTTGCGTCCACAATCCCCGCAGGGCGGGAACATGCGCCACATAGCCGCCTTCCTCGGCCGGCTCGAACACCACCGTAAACTGATAGCGCTTGCAGGGCTCCCCGCTTGCACGGCGCCTCGTTCTCATGGGTCCAAGTATACTCCACTGCCGGGGTCTGGAGTGTTGGAGACCGGAACGCCGGCACGAGCAGGCCGACTGCACATCATTCTCACGAGAGTCGCGTCTCCAGCCCGTTCACCAGCCGTTTCCCGGCGGGCAGTTTGGTGGCATGATGGAGGTATGCGGAGGGCGCCTGTTGCCAACGGATTCTCGCTCGCTATTGAGTACCTCGAAGCTGCGAGCCATGGAATGATGAGGTAACGAAGTGGGCAGCGGAAACGATGGACAGGCTCATTCGCTGCGTGCAACCGCTTTTGGATGAATTTCACCGCCAGAGTCAGGCGTCCACCCACGCCTGACGCCGAACCTCGGCCAACCGATGCCGCTGTGCTGGAGCTGACGGCGAGGGGTCGCTGGGGATCGTGCGGCCACGATTGGAAGCTCATTTTTGCCAATCCCGGGCCGTAGCCGCGAACAATGCCCCCACGATCCCGAAGGCTTCATCCATGTTTTCGGGCAGCCGGCACTCCGCGGCCATTTCGAGGAACTGCTTGCTCCACTCGGCTGGCGGCGCCGAAAGCCCGGACGGGACGGCATGGGTCTTCCGCCGTTCGAAAGTGAGCCGCACCGCTTCCGCGATGCGTTCCTTTGCCAGGTTGCCGGATCGGATCAGCAGAACCAGATCGATCAAATCCTTGACGCGGCTATTGGGCGTTCTGCGCGGCAGCGTGTAGGCGTGCAATTTCTCCGCGAACTGCTGCTCGCGCGGAATCATCCGAAACGACGGAGTGGGTATTCCGGCGAATCGAAGCCAGTCCCTCCCCTTCACCGGCTCCGGAGGGCCCATCACGGCATCCCCGGTTCCCACATCCACATGAAAGCGAGCAAAGATTCTCGCATCCATTCGAGCTTCCACTGGGTACCGGGCGCCTCCATAGGGAGCCGCATCCACGTCTTTGACTGCCAGACCAACGGAATACGCCAACCAGTCTCCGAGCGAAATGCCCGCCGCGTTCTGGAGCATCTCGCGAATAATCAGGTTTGCCTTCCTTCCACCCGTGTCTGGTGTAATGCTGCCCTGCAACGCCAAGTCGATGTCCACCGTGGCACGGGCTGTCCTGAAGTGAAGTTCCAACGCATACCCGCCTTTGAGTGCCCAGGGGGCCGGCTCCGCATGAAAGAGCCTTGCCAGCAAGCGGTCGAATGCGACCTGGCGCCTGAGCCGGTTCAAATCGACATGCTCCGTCTCGGCGATCCGCTTGAGGCGGTCTTCCAACGCTTTTCGAAAGGCGCCTGCTGTTCGGTAAGCCCTCGGCGGTTTCATTAGGCGACTTGGCGGAGCATTTCTTCCAGCGGCTTCCGCGCGCGCTCGGCTGGTTTGACGCTCCTGATCTGATGGCGGGTGATGAGTCCCCGATGCAGCGCTTGCCGGAGTGCCTGACGCAGGAAGCTCCGGGAAACGGTGTCGGCTTCCAGCAGATCGAGGATGCTGCGAAGCGGACAGGTGAACTTGAATCCCTGCGCGGTCTCCACCTCGGCCTCGGGCAGGTCCGCATAGTGCAGAACGAGAACGCCGGGAACCTCGCTGTTCCGGCGAAAGTCCGTGGGGACCGTCATGTGCAGCCTCGCCGGATTCAGGTCGGACAGATCGTAAAGACTCAGGGCGGTCTGGTGGCTGTAGACCCCCAGGATCTCCTCATTCCGGTTTCGCGACCAGAGCGCCCAGAGCACCAGGTCCGGATGCTCCGTCGGCGGAAACAGGGCGAGGCGGTAGATGCCGCGGTGCTCCCGGATCCAGTTGCCGACGCGGACATGGTAAGGGTGAGTGCTCTCCGAGAACCCGGCGGCCTTTGCCTGCTTCGTGGTAAAGAAGCTCTGCTGAGCTTCCGCAACTTCGTAGAGCCGCCGAAAGGCGTTTTTGTGCGATCGAGCCATCACGCACAATACTACAACTTTATTGATTATTTATGCAAACGCCGAGCCAGGCGCAGGGCCTCGTCGCTGTCGAAATCGGCACGGCCCTTGCCTTCCATCAACGCCCTTGCTCTCCTCGCAGTGTCGAGCATGTGGCGCGCATAAACCAGGTCATCCTATGACATACAGTTCCTGCGCGGAGGAAAGCACGCTATCGCGGATGTGCCGGTTCAAGAAGCCAGGCGTTACCAGGTCGATCTTGTGGCCCTGCACAAGGCCGGACAACTCGTCCTCAATCTGACACAGCCGCATGAATCCGGGGATGTGTGCCGGCTCGAACTCAACAAGGACATCAATATCGCTATCGCCCCGGAAATCTTCGCCCAATACCGAGCCGAAAACCGACAAGCGCCGGATGTGATGGCGCCGGCAAAAGGCGGCGAGCTTCTCGCCAGGAGGGAGAATGCTGCGATTCATTCACCTACAGTATGCCAGACATCGCCCGGGTCCGCGACCAGCACATCAACCGGCCAGCGTTGTAGGGGCCGGCTCCACTCCAGCTCGCACAGCTTTGGTTGCGCTAATACGCCCATAGCTTCCGCTTATTCTCGCGATAAAAACATTCGATTTCCACTCGGCCCCGCCTTGCCTGTAACCTGTGCAGCGGGAAGGTGAGGGGTGGATATGGACGAGGAAACACCGAAGCTGATTCCAACGCAGGAGGAAACCGCCCGCATTCCGGCGGCGGAGCGGACGCCGCGTGCCGAAGAGGCAGGTGAGGCCCGGCCATCGTTCACCCGCAGCTACCCGGTATTGGGCTACGAATAAGGTGTTTGGCTGACCTCCGCTCAGAAGGCCCGGCCTCGCAAGGGGCCGGGCTTTTTTATTGCGGATTGCGGATTGTAGATTGCGGATTTCCACGCAGAAATCCACAATCCGCAATTCCTTACAGGGAGGCGGTGGCCATGACCGTGACGTGGGGGCGGCCGCTGGCCGGATTCCAGTCCACGCGCACCGGCACGCCGTACACTTCCTCCAGCGCGCCGGCGGTCAACACATCCTTCGGGGAACCATGGCGGAACATCCTGCCGCCGCGCAGCAAAAGAATGTAGTCGGCAAATTCCGAGGCCAGGTTGACCTCGTGCATCACGGCGACCAACCCCATCCCCTGCTCGGAAGCCAGGCGGCGAATCAGGCGCAGCATCTCCAGTTGAAAACTGAGGTCGAGATTGGCGGTGGGCTCGTCGAGCAGCAGCAGTTGCGGCTCCTGGGCCAGGGCGCGGGCCAGCACCACGCGCTGGCGCTCGCCGCCGGAAATCTCGTCCATGCGGCGGTTGGCCAACGAGCAGGTTTGCGTGACCTCCATAGCCGCGCGGGCCATTTCGCAGTCTTTCCGGCTCTCGAAGCCGAAGGCTTCGGCGTAGGCGTAGCGGCCCAGCATCAGAAACTGCTCCACGGTCATGGAAAACACCAGCGGCGCTTCCTGCCGGACCACGGCGATGTGACGTGCCCGCTCCCGCGCGGGCAAACTGGATACTTCGCCGCCGGCGTACTGGACCGTGCCTCGCGCCGGTTTCAGCAGCCCCGCCAGCAGGCGCAACAGCGTGCTCTTTCCGCAGCCGTTGGGTCCGATGATGGCCAGGAACTCGCGCCCGTAAACATCGAACGTCAGCGGGCCCAGCCCGAAGCGCCCGTTGGCGGTCGAGAGCCCGCCGGCCGGGTAGGCGAACTCCAGGGCGCGGACATCCAGCAGGGGCGGGCGGCTCTCGGCGGTCATTCGGACGACCTCCGGCGCAGCAGGTAGATGAACAAGGGCGCGCCGGCCACGGCGGTGAAGGCGCCGACCGGCAACTCCGTGGGCGCGGCCACCGTGCGCGCGGCCGTGTCGGCGGCCACCAGCAGAATGGCGCCGGTCAGCGCCGAGCCCGGCAGCAACAGCCGGTAATCGTTGCCGAACAGCAGGCGCACGATGTGCGGAACCAGCAAGCCGACAAAGCCGATGGAGCCGGCGGCGGCCACGGCCACGGCCGTCAACGCGCTGGCGGCCACGTAGACGGCCAGCTTGGCGCGCGGCACATCCACGCCCATCGAGGCTGCTTCCTCCTCTCCCGCCAGCAGCATGTTCAACTCCGGCGCGAAGCGGTAGGCCAGAGCGCCCGCCCCCAGCACGGCCAGGAACAGCCAGGGCAGCGGAATGCCCGGGAACAGCCCGAGATCGCCCATGAGCCAGAAAGCGGTGCTGCGCAGGTCGCGGGTACCCAGCGCCGTCATGAGGAAGACGATGACAGCCGACAAGAATGAGGCCACGATGACGCCGGCCAGCAGCAGCGACTGGCCGCTGATCCGCCCCCGCCGGTAGCCCAGCAGGTAGACGACGGCAGTGGTCAACAGCGCGCCCAGCAGGCCCGCCAGCGGCGTGCCCCCTGTCCAGCGGGGGACCAGCAGCAGCGACATGATCACCCCCAGGGCCGCCCCGCTGGAGATGCCGAGCACGTATGGGTCGGCCAGCGGATTGCGCAGCAGCGCCTGGTAGCAGGCGCCGGCCAGCGAGAGCGAGGCGCCCACCAGCAGCGCCAGCGCCACCCGCGGCAGGCGCACGCCAAACAGGATCACCCCCAGCGTGCTGTTGGGGTTGGTGATGGCCGACCAGATTTCGCCTGGGGTCAGCGTCACGCTGCCCAGGATCAGCGCCACCAGCGCGGCCAGCAGCACGCCGCCGCCCAGCATCAGGGAGGTCCGAACGACTTGTCGCCGCGTCAACGCCATAACAGCAGTGACGAGTGATGAGTGGTCCCCTTCGCGAGCCACTCACCGTTCGCCGCTTATCACTCACCACTCATCACTCGTCACTCATCACTTGTCACTGGGTTTGAACGCTTCCGGATGAATGGCTCGCGCGATCACGTCCTGTACTTCGATCAGCCGCGGGCCGGGCCGCTCCACGGAGGCCGGCAAATAGACGATGCGTCCGGCCCGCACCGCCTTCAGCTCCCGCCAGCCCGGCAGCCGCAGCAGTTGTGCCCGGGTGGGGGCAAAACTCGATGAGCGCGGGATCAGAATGAATTCCGGCTCGCTGCGCAGAATCTCTTCGATTGAAAGATGCGGCCAGGGTTGGGCGCTGGCCTCCGCGATCGATTCCGCGCCGCTGCGCTGCAACAGGCCCTCGATGAAGCTGTTCCGGCCGACGCTGACCACCGGCTGCAACCATACCAGGAACAGCACGCGGCGCGCCGGATAGGGCCGAATGGCCTCGGCGATGGCCGCCGATTGCCGCTCCAGGTCGGCGGCCAGCCGCCGGCCGCGCTCCGGCACCCCCGCCAGTTCGCCCAAGTGGCGGATCGTGCGGAACACGTCGGCCAGTTCATTGGTGTTGACGGCAAACACCGGAACGCCCAGGCGTTCCAGGGCCTCCATGGTCTCGCGCCGGTTGCCTTCGCGGGTGATGAGCACCAGGTCGGGGGCCAGGCTGACGATGGCCTCCACGCTGGGGTTGATGATGCCGCCCACCCGTGTTTTGGAGCGGGCCTCGGCCGGGTAGTCGCAGTAATCGGTGACGCCGACCACGCGCTCCCCCAACCCCAGCGCGAACAACGTTTCCGTCAGGCTGGGGGCCAGCGACACGATTCGCTGCGGATTCTCGACCACCTCCACCCGCCGCCCCGCATCATCGGTCCTGGTGCGGGCCGCCAGGAAGGCAGGCAACAAGCTCAACACCAGTACGGTCGCCCACGTCCTGACTCGCATACCCATAACGGATTCTACAGCATACCCGCAAATCCCCTATAATGCGTTGTTGGGCTTCAATCAGGTATCGGTGTAACCCGCGCAATCTGCGGCTAGAGCTTTCGTCTTGGTGGTCTGATGCTACGTTTTACCACAGCCGGGGAATCGCATGGCCAGGGGCTGGTAGCCCTGGTGCAGGGACTGCCCGCCGGCGTGCCGGTTGCTGTCGAGTTCATCGACGATGAACTGCGGCGGCGCCAGCAGGGCTACGGCCGTGGCGGGCGGATGCGCATGGAGCGCGATGGCGTGGAGATTCTGGCCGGCGTGCGCCGCGGGGAAACCACGGGCGCGCCGGTGGCCATGCTGATCCGCAACCGGGACTGGGAAAACTGGAAGGACGTCCTTCCGGTCGAGGCCCGTCCGGCGGCCGGCGAGGCGGCGCGCGCCCTCACCCGGCCGCGTCCCGGGCACGCCGACCTGGCCGGCGGCCTGAAGTACAACCTGCACGATGCGCGCTACATCGTGGAGCGGGCCAGCGCGCGGGAAACGGCGGCGCGGGTTGCCGCCGGCGCTCTCGCCAAGCTCCTGCTGCGCGCCTTTCAGATCGAGGTCTGCAGTCACGTCATTGGCGTGGGCAGCGTGGTTCTGCGCCGCCCGGTGGCCTTCGACCAGGTGCGTGAAACGGCAATGCGCCCGGAACCCGATGGCTGCAGCCTGCGTTGCGCCGATGCCGAGACCGAGGCGGCCATGCGCGCCGAGGTGGATAAGGCGCTCGGCACCGGCGATACGGTGGGCGGCATATTCGAAGTCGTGGCCCACGGCGTTCCGCCGGGCCTCGGCACGCACGCCAACTGGGACGAGCGGCTGGACGGCCTGCTGGCCCAGGCGCTGATGTCCATCCAGGCGGTGAAAGCGGTGGAGATCGGCGCCGGGGTCGAGAACGCCGTCTCGTGCGGCTCGGCGGTACAGGATGTGATTGGCTACGACGCCGGCCAGGCGCGTTTCACTCGCGCCTCCAACCGGGCGGGCGGGGTCGAAGGCGGCATCAGCAACGGCGAGGACGTCGTCGTGCGCGGCTACCTGAAGCCCATCTCCACGCTCCGCCGCCCGCTGGCCTCCGCCGATCTGGTGACGAAAGAAGCGGTGGAGGCGGCCTACGAGCGTTCCGACGTCTGCGTCGTGCCGGCCGGCGGCGTGGTCGGCGAGGCCATGGTGGCGCTGGTGCTTGCCCGCTGCCTGCTCGAGAAATTCGGCGGCGATTCCCTGGGGGAAACACAGCGGAATTAC
>JAPKYU010000334.1 GCA_026394175.1 Acidobacteriota bacterium
ACTTGCAACCCGTCCACTTGGATCCGGTAAGCGCCGAGAGCGGCGTCGTACGTCTGGGTGGCCGGACTCACGCCCGAGGCAATCACCGTTGCCTTGCGGTCCAAAAGGCTGCCGCGGATCTCCCAGGAGGCCTGCGTGATCGGAGGGGCATTAATCAGAAAGTTGTTCGAGAAGACGCCGGTAACCGTCCAGCCTGCACTCGGGACCAGGAACTCGTCGTAGACGCGGGTGAATTGCTGGTTGGAAAGATACCAGTTCGACCAACGGCCGGTCCCGGCGGAGTGGCAGTCGCCGTTATACCAGCCCACGCTGGCGGTGGGCGTCCCTTGCGCCCGCAATACCGGGTTTGAGAGAGCCAGAAGGATGCCGCAAAAAATGATTCGGATGAGCTTGCGTTCCTTGATCTGCTGGATTTTTTGGCGGAGCTTAACGACGGTTGGAGCGAGCGTCTGTCGGCCACTTTCGGGCATGGTCACGTTCCTCCCGTGATGCTTGGGCCTCCGGACCGGGTCGACTGGCCGTACTTTAGCACAAATGCAGCGGGATGAATACAGAAACCCCGTTCAGCGAGATAATGGCACATCGAACAGCGACATTCCGCCGAGGACACGAGAAGGCCTGCGCGCTTGGGAACCGGGGGACGGAACCGGGGACGTTCCCCGCACAAATGGGTGCGTATCAGGGACAAAGAATCGCCGTACCTGTCAAGGTACTCTTCGGGGCGAGTCTACTGCACCGCGGGGACGCGCTGCGTTTCCTCTGTCGTCCCGGTGAAAACGCGGCGCATGATCCCCGAGGTTCGCTCCTGGCGGGCAGGCGACCATTTCGCGTAGTGCTTGCGCGCCACATTCTCGGAGATGCCCAATACATCGGCAACGTCGGATATGGCGCCGCCACGCGCCAGAATGTCGGTCGCCAACGGGTGGCGGAAGCGGTGGGCGTGCGCGTGCTTCACCTTGCTCTTGGTGAAGACAGCAGCCAATGTGCGCTCGGCCATGCTGACCGTCGACCGGCGGAAGCAGATCCAGCAGATCGACCTGAAACAGGTATTGGAGGGGCGATGTATTGCAGATGGTCTCAGCCATGCTCCAGCTCCCGGCGCAGATCCTCCTCAGTCAGCGTGAAGGTCGGGACGCCGTAATCGCCCAACTTCGTGAGGAACACCACGCGCGGGATGCCCGCCAAGTGGGCCGCCGCCCCAGACGACAGGCGTCCGAGTTCGTATAATTTCACCGCCGCGGCCAACCGGAGTTGCTCCGCAGCACCCTCGGGCGCCACCTTCAACGCCAGGAGCGTTTCTTCGGGAATATCGATGCTGACTCGCTGCATGTGTGCTTCTCCGGCCCGCTGGCGCACGAAAAACCGGCGACCAGGCTACCATTACTTTAGCTGAATTGGTCCCGAAATGCATCGCGGTTTCCCGGCACAAGGGGAATCACGCCGATTGCACCGCGGTTACAGAATCCGGCGCGAAGGTGTATAGTTACGCCGGTGGAATAGCAGTTCTGGAATGACAGAGGAGAGATCATATGAAGTCATGCGATGCGACACGGGTTTCCCGGCGGCAATTCGGGCTGGCCGGGCTGGCGGCGGCCTGCGGCCCGGCGGCCTTCGACCTGCTCGCCCAGGCCAAAAAGGGCCGCAAGAAAGCGGCCGCCGCGGGCAAGGTGCCGATTGGCGTCCAGCTTTACTCGGTGCGCGCGGAGTGCAAGCGCGACCTGCCGGGCACGCTGGCCGGCGTGGCCAAGGTCGGCTACAAGGGCGTGGAGTTCGCCGACTATTACAAGCGATCGGCCGCCGACCTGCGCAAGATGCTGGATGACGACGGCCTGAAGTGCAGCGGCACGCACACCGGGCTCGACACCATCCTGGGCGACAAACTGAAGGCCACCATCGATTTCAACAAGGAGATCGGGAACAAGTACCTGATCGTGCCCAGCCTGCCGGCCAAATACCGCAGCTCGAAGGATGCCTGGCTGGAAACCGCCAAGCTGTTCAACGAAGCGGCGGCGCGCGCCGGCGAACAGGGCATGCTGGTCGGCTACCACAACCATTCGGAGGAGTTCAAGCCACTGGAGGACGCGGTCCCGTTCGACCTGTTCTTCGGCAACACCGACAAAGCCGTGATCATGCAACTCGACATCGGCCATGCCCTGCACGGCGGCTCCGACCCGGTCGAGGTGCTGAAGCGCTACGCCGGCCGCGCCATCACCGTGCACGTCAAGGAATGGTCCTCGACCAAGAAGGACGCGGTGGTGGGCGAGGGCGAGGTGAAGTGGGCGGAAGTGTTCCAGGCCTGCGAAACCATCGGCGGCACCGAGTGGTACATCCTGGAGGAAGAGACCAACGCCTTCCAGGGCCTGGATGGCATCGACAAGAGCCTCAAGGCCCTGCAGGCGATGGGCAAAGCCTGAAGAGGCTGGAGGCTGGAGGCCGGAGGAGGGCCGGCCCTCGGTGTTTCCCGGAACGTCGAATCATCCGCCAAGACGCGGGAGAGCGAGGCAATTATGGACAAACCTACGGGCGTCACGCGCCGCCAGTTCGCCTGCACCATGTGCGGCGCCTGGCTCGCGTCCCGCTACTGCGGCAGCAGTCTGAAGGCCGCCGCCACAGCCGGCCCACAGCCCTGGGACCAGCCGGCGGTGGTGGCCAAGGTGTACCTTTCCGCCCCTACAATTCATTGGCCGAACGTGGGGCTGGACGTCAAGAAGGAAGTGGCCGAAATCGAGGCGCGGCTGGCCGAGGTCGAGCGCAAGCACGCAACAAAGCTGCGCTTTACCGGCGGCCAGTTGCTGACCGGCGCGGACCAGGTGGAAGCCTGGGCCAAAAGCTTGGGCGGCGCCGACGCCGTGCTGGCCATCCCGGCCAGCCAGCCCAGCGTGCCGGTGACGGCGATTGTCGATGCCGCCAAGCTTCCCACGCTGTGTTTCTCGCGGCCCTACGCCGGCCACCAGTGGTCGGGCATTGCCGCGCTGCGCAAGAAAGTGGGGCGGGTCGATGTCTTGGCCACCAGCAGCTACGGCGGCCTGGACGCCTACGTGCCGGTATGGCGCGCCATGCACCACCTGCGCCACAGCAAGGTGCTGGTGGTGGCGCAATCACCCGCCGGCCGCCAGAATCTTGCCGACGGCTTCAACAAGCAGTTCGGCACCACGTTCCGCTTTTTGACCTATGACGATCTAAATGCCGCGTTCCCGAAGGCCGACGCGCAGCAGGCCAAGCGGGCGGCCGAGGAGTTTACGCGCGGCGCGCTGAAGGTGGTCGAGCCGTCACCGAAAGAAATCCACGACGCCTTCCGCTTCTACTTGATGGTCGAGGACCTGCTCGAGCGCGAGAAAGCCAACGCCATCACCGTGGACTGCTTCCCCGGCCTGCTGGGCAAGAAACTGCCGGCTTATCCTTGCATCTCCTGGTCGAAGCTGAACGACCAGGGGCGCTACGGGGTGTGCGAGGGCGACGTGCGCTCCACCATGACCCAGTTGCTGATCACCTCGGCCACTGGCATGCCGGGATTCGTTTCCGACCCGGTCTTCGACCTCAGCCGGAACGAGGTGGTGCACGCGCATTGCGTGGCGGCAACCAAAATGGGCGGCCTCAACGGCCCCAGCTCGCCGTACTTGATCCGCCACCACCTGGAAACGGCCGAGGGAGCGGTGTTGCAGGTGCTGATGCCGGTGGGCCAGACGATTACCGTTGGCGAGTTCGCCGACCCCGCCAAGTTCCTGGTCTCCACGGCCGAGGTTACGGGGACCACGGCGGAAGTGACCGGGTCGCCGGACGCCGAGCGCGGCTGCCGCAGCAAGATCCGCACCCGCGTCACCGATGCCGAGAAGTGGATCGAGAACTACGGCTCCGGCCTGCACCGCGTGATTTTCTACGGCGACCATGTGGCGGCCATCGAGCGCATGGGGCGCCTGATGGGCTTCGAAGTGGTCAAGGAAATCTGAGCGGGGAGGTTCACCACAAAGGCACAAAGAACACCAAGAACCACAAAGAAAAACGTGGTGAAACTTTGTGCTCTTTGTGTCTTCGTGGTTGATTTTATGCGCATGGCTCTTAGGCTTTTCACGGCTGTACTGTTGTTCGCGGCAATCTCGGCGGCGGCGCCGCTGCGCATCCTCATCATCACCGGCGACAGCGATTACCCCAACCACGACTGGCGCGCGACCACCCCGTTCCTCCAGAACGCGCTGATGGCGTCGGGGCGCTTCGACGTGCGCGTGACGGAAGAGCCGCGCGGGCTGACCCCCGACGCGCTCGCCGGCTACGACGCCGTGCTGCTGAATTACAACGGGCCGCGTTGGGGCGCCCTGGCTGAGAAGGCGATCGAGGGTTTCGTTCGCGCGGGCAAAGGCATGGTGGCCCTGCACGGCGTTTCCTACGGCCCGCTGATGGGCATGGAGAAGGGGCCGAACGGACGCTGGGCGCGCTCGGAAAAGAAGGGTGCCGAGTGGCCCGCGTACAAAGCCATGCTGGGCGTCGATTGGGAGCCGGCCAACATCGGCCACGCCGCCCGCCACGCCTTCCCGGTGAAGCTGGTCGATCGCGGCCACCCCATCACGCGCGGCATGGAGCCGGAGTTCACCGTCAACGACGAGCTGTACCACAAGATGAGCCATCGCCCCGGCATCCGCGTGCTGGCTGCCGCCTTCGACAATCCTGCCAAGGGCGGCACGGGCCAGGACGAGCCCATCGCCTGGACGGTGGCCTTCGGCAAGGGCCGCGTGTTCCACTGCACGCTGGGCCACGACACCAGCGCCATGTATCAGCCGGAGTTCTTGACGCTGTTTCTGCGGGCCACGGAATGGGCGGCCACGGGCGAGGTGACGCTCGGTCCGCGCGCCGGTCAAACGGCCGCGCCCAAGGACGCCGTTCGCGTGCTGGTGGTGACCGGCGGCCACGCTTACGAGCCTTCGTTTTACACCGTCTTCGAAGGCCACAAGGACATGGTCTGGACGCACGCCGCCTCCCAGAAGGACGCCTTCCGCCCCAAGTTCCTGGAGCGCTTCGACGTGCTGGTGCTCTACGACATGGCCAACGACCTGGCCGACGTCGAAAAGAAAACGCTCGAGGCCTTTGTTAAATCGGGCAAGGGCGTTGTGTCCCTGCACCACGCCATCGTCGATTACACCGAGTGGTCGTGGTGGTGGCAGGAAGTGGTCGGCGGCAAGTACTTCGTGAAGCCGCTGGGCGACCACGGCGCTTCACAGTTCAAGGACGACGTGCCGATGGTGGTGCGGCCGGCGCAGGGCATGGCCAACCACGCCGTGGTGCGCGGCCTGGGCGAGATCGTCATCGAGGATGAGGCCTACAAGGGGATGTGGCACTCGCCGCGCATCAAGGTCTTGATGGAAACCGACACCCCGTTGAACGACCGTCCCGTGGTTTACATCGGGCCGAACGAGAAGCTGCGGGTGATCTATGTCCAGTTGGGCCACGGCCCCAGCGCCCACCGCCACCCCAGCTACCGCAAGCTGGTGCACAACGCCATCCTGTGGTCCGCGGGAAAGCTGTAGCGCCGCCTTGCCCGCTACATGTCGTCTGGTGTGAGTCCTGTCTTCTTCGCCAGGACCTTGAGTGCCACCGGGCCGAGCGTGCCTCTGTCGTGCTAGGCAAACAGCACGTCAGGCCATCCCGGCCGCTCCAGGATTCTGTGCGAACCCTGCTGACGCCTGATTCTCCAGCCAATACGCAGCAATGCGGCGAGAGCCCTGGGGGCTTTGACGGATGGCCAGTTCTGCGATGGTTTCTCAGGCGGCACTGAATGACACGTTCATGGGACCGGGAACCGCTTCGCCGTGTTCCAGGCGGTCGGCAATCAGGCGCAACGCCAGAGCCTGGACAGCCGCGGTCGCCTGCTTCCTCGTGCGCCCGTACGCCGTGACGCCGGGAAGGGCCGGGATGTCCGCGAGCCAGCGGCCGTCGACCTCGCGGTGATACTCGATACCCAATGAGA
>JAPKYU010000370.1 GCA_026394175.1 Acidobacteriota bacterium
ACCTCCGGGTTTTCCGCCGACACAGGCCGGCATTCCGGCGCCTCCGTGAACGTGGTGACCAAGAGCGGCGGCAGCGAATACCACGGCGGCCTGTTGGAAACCATCCGGAACAACTACCTGGACGCGGCGAACTATTTCACACCGCGAGACGCACAGGGGAAGCCGCAGAAACCATCGCTGCGGTTCAACGACTACGGCTGGAACCTGGGCGGGCCCATCAAGTTCGGCCCCTTCAAGAACAGAAAGCTGTTCTTCTTTGGCGGGCAGGAATATAAGACCATTCGGCAATACCTCGGAAGCTCGGGCAGCCAGTCTCCCCAGCGGCGCACGCTTCCCACGCGCGCCAACCGGCAGGGCTTGTTTGCTGACCGGACGACCGCCATCTATTACCCCACCAGCATGTATCCGACCCGGACCGCCGTACCGAATAAGGACCTCTCGTCGCTGATGACGGCGGACGGCAAGGCGATCATGAAGGTCTACGACGCCATGGAAAAAATGGCGTACAGCTATGTGGACACGCCGACGTCCAACAACGCCATCTTCCTGGTCTACAACCCGTTCAACTGGCGGCAGGACATGGCCCGAGTCGACTTCCAGGCCAGCGACCGCCATTCGTTTTACTTTCGCTGGATTCACGACAATTACAACCTGACTGATCCCTATGGGACGTTCAACTCATCGGACATTCCGACGACCCCCACATTGCGCAATCGGCCTGGATACGGCCCGCAATTGAGCCATGTCTGGACCGTCGGCCCCCGCGTGATCAATGAGGCGAAGATCAGTTCTTCCTGGAACAAGCAACGCACACCGCTGGTCGGCGACGCCTGGAAGCGGAGCACTTATGGGTTCCAGTTCCCGCTGCTCTACGGCGGCAATGGCAAGTACGGCGCCAGCGGCATCCCCAATGTAAGCATCAGCAGCTTCACGGGCTTCAACGGGGCGGCCTACGTCTACCTGCTGTCGCCCACTACCGACATCAGCATTTCCGACAACCTCACTTACAGCCGCAGAGCGCACACTATCAAGACGGGCATCCTGGTCATTCGCAACCGCAAGGATCAGAATGGGAGGGCGCTGTACAACGGCAGCGTGGCCTTTAATACCAGCGGCAATACGAATACGAGCAACTACGCGCTGGCGGATGCCGTGCTGGGCAATTTCCAGACCTATACCGAGGCGGCCTACGATCCGGTCGGCTTTTTCCGCTTCAACCAGCAGGAAGCCTACGTGCAGGATTCCTGGAAGGTGGCACGGTCGCTGAGCATCGAGATCGGGTTGCGGTTCAGCCACTATATTCCGACCTATGCCCAGGCCAACAACCTGTCGAACTTCGTGGTGGCCAACTGGGACCCCAAACAAGCCGTGAAGATCACCCAGAACCCGGCGGCGCTGATCGTGCCCAACTCGGGCAATCCCTGGAACGGACTGGTGCGGGTCGGCGAGATACCGAAAGACCAGGTCGGGCGCGTTCCGGCCGCCCTCAACCGGACAGTGAACGCTGTGCCGGTGCAGGGACCGCGTGGCCTGTTCTACTCAATGAACTTCTACATGCCGCGCTTCAGCTTCGCCTGGGTGCCCCGCAGCAACGGCAAGGCCACGATTCGCGCCGGTTTCGGCACCTTCCATACCCGCGACCAGGGGAACATGTTCTTCAGCCAGAGCCTGCTGCCGCCGTTTTCCGGCTCGGCGTCGTACGAAAGCGGCAGCCTCGGGAACGTTTCCGGCGGGACAGCGGCGGCGCTGGCGCCGCTGGGTGGGATCAGCGCCATCGATCCGAAGCTGAAGAACGGCGCGGTCTATAACTACAACTTCGGCGTGCAGCGCGAGCTGAAGGGCGGCCTCTTCCTGGATGTGAGCTACGCGGGCAACGTGGGCCATCACCTGAGCCGCAAGCCGGACATCAATTACCCGGATTTTGCGGTGTTAGCGGAAAACTACAAGATCACCAGCAGCAGCCGGCCCGGCACCAATGCCATCCGCCCGTACTCGGGCTACTCGTCGATCCGCATGTTCCTGAGCGATGCCAACTCGAATTACAACGCTCTCCAGACCTACCTGACCAGACGGAAGGGCAACGCCGTCTTCACGGTCAGCTACACCTGGTCGCACTCCCTCACGGACGCGCCGTCCTATGACTACCAGGCCGACAGCGGGTTGGAGTACGAAGACCGGCATCGCAATTATGGGCCCAGCACCAGTGACCGCCGGCACATTTTCGTGACCACGTACACCTACCGCGTCCCGTTGTTGCGCAACCGCCACGGCATTCTCGGCACCGCCTTCGGGCGCTGGGAGATCAGCGGCGTGTTCCGCAAACAGTCGGGCGCACCGCTCACTCCAACCGGCAGCGCCACCGGCGTAACCCGGCGCTCCGACTACATCGGCGGCGACTGGCAACTCAGCGCCGACCAGCGCGGGCCCAACAAGTGGTTCAACACGGCCGCGTTCCAGACTGCCCCCGCCACCCGCCTGGGCAACGCCGGCGTGGGGATCATCACAGGCCCGGGCCTGATCACCACCGATATCTCCCTGCGCAAGGAATTCATCGTGCGGCGAGCGGCGAAAAGCGATTCCAACTGGCGGCTGAAATTCCAGGCCGACGCCTTCAACTTGCCGAACCATCCCAATTTCCGGAATCCAAGCGTCACTACCAGCAACAGCGACGTCGGCACCGTCACCAGTTGCGGACCGGCCCGCAGCCTCCAGTTCGGGCTGAAGTTCAACTTCTGACCGCAACACCACAGCCGCAGATTGCGCCGATTTCACGGATTTGAATCTGTGCAATCGGCGTAATCTGCGGCTCCCCCTTCGCCTCTCATTCGTCGTTCCCGCCCTTTGTGGTTAAAATGAATATGTAGCCGAAATTTCCAAGCAGCGGCTGGGCCCTCATTTGGAGGAGGAATGGCAAACGTGGCATACAACATTGCTGCGGCCCACGGGCAGCGCATCGTGCCCGACGACATCGCGCTGGAGCTGTACCGCAAGATGCTCACCGTGTACTACATCGAGGAGCGCATGAAGGTGTTCGTGCGCCAGGGCAAATGCTCCTTCTACGCCTCCACCCGCGGCCACGAGAAGCTCCAGGTGGGCATCACCATGCTGCTGCGCCCGGGCCACGACTGGTTCTTCACCTACTACCGGGAGAAGGCCATCGCCGTGGCGCTGGCCATGCCCATCAAGGACATTTTGCTGGGGATGCTGTCGCGGGCCGGCGATCCGAATTCCGGGGCCCGCAACATGCCCGAGCACTTCTCCTCGCGCGCGCTGCACCTGGTGGCGCCCACGGCGGCCACCGGCACGCAGTACCTGGGCGCCGTGGGCGCGGCCAAGGCGCTGCGCAAGGACGGCTCCGACGCCGTCGTCTACGTATCCTCGGGCGAGGGCACCACCGCCGAGGGCGAGTTCTTCGAGGCGCTGAACTGGGCGGCGCGCGAAAAGCTGCCCGTCCTGTTCGTCATCCAGAACAACGGCTACGCCATCAGCGTCGAGCAGGCCACCCAGCACGTGGCCGAAATCCACCGCATCGCGCGCGGCTTCGGCATGCCCACCTACGACCTGGACGGCACCTGGTACGAGCCCATGTACCAGACCCTGCCGCCGGTCATCGAGCGCATCCGGCGCGGGCAGGGGCCGGCGCTGGTCGAGGGGCAGGTGATCCGGCTGGACCCGCATTCCTCCTCTGACGACCAGCGCAAGTATCGCTCGGAGGCGGAGCTGGAACAAATCCGCGAGCGCGACCCCATCGCGCAGACCGAGAAGTACCTGCTGCGCCACAAGCTGATCGGATCCGAGGATGTGCAGCGCATCCGCGGCCAGATCGAGGCCCAAGTGAACGGCGCGGCCCAGGAGGCCGACGCCGCGCCGCAGCCCGACCCGGACACCGCCACCCTGCACATCGTCGAATCGCCGCAGGTGTTCTTCGAGGAGCGCCCGCCCGTCTACGTCTCCGGCGAGCCGGTGAGCATGTGGGAGGCCATCAACCACGCCCTGCGCGAGGAGATGGAGCGAAACCCGAAGATCGTCATGTGGGGCGAAGACATCGCCGATCCCAAGGGCGGGGTGTTCGGCGTAACCAAGGGGCTGACGCAGGCCTTCCCGGATCGCGTCGAGAATTCGCCGCTGGCCGAGGCCAGCATCGCGGGGGTGGCCAGCGGCATGGCCCTGCTGGGCTACCACCCCGTCGTCGAAATCCAGTTCGGCGATTACATCTGGCCGGGGTTCATGCAACTGCGCGACGAGATCCCCACCATCCGCTGGCGCAGCGGCAACGTCTGGGATTGCCCGATGGTGGTGCGGGTGGCCGTGGGCGGATACATCAAGGGCGGCCCCTGGCACTCCACCAACATCGAGGCCTACTTTGCCAAGATACCGGGGTGGTTCGTTGTTTATCCGAGTTGCGCCCAAGACGCCAAGGGGCTGATTCGCACCGCGGTGCGCGCCTCCGACCCCGTGCTGTTCCTCGAGCACAAGGGGCTTTACCGCCGGTTGCAGGCCCGCACGCCGGAGCCGGATTCCGAATACATGATTCCGTTCGGCAAGGCGCGCCTGCGCCGCGCGGGCAATGACCTGACCGTCGTCACCTGGGGCAGCACCGTTTATCTGGCGCTGGAGGCCGCCGAGCAACTGGCCGCCCAGGGCCGCTCCATCGAGGTGCTCGACCTGCGCTCCATCATCCCCTGGGACGAGGAGGCCGTGTACGCCAGCGTGCGAAAGACCAACCGCCTGCTGATCGCCCACGAGGACAGCCTGACCATGGGCTTTGGCGCCGAGGTCGCGGCACGGGTCGCGGAGAACTGCTTCGATACGCTCGATGCTCCGGTAATGCGCGTGGCCGCCCGCGACTGCTTCGTACCGGCGGCGCCCGCGCTGGAAGCCGCCGTGCTGCCCTCCACCGATGACCTGCGCCGCGCCATCGAAAAACTCCTGGCATACTGAGTAAATGGGACGCAGATAAACGCCGATAAACGCCGATCAAGACCCCAGCGTGCCTCTGGTTGTGGTTGCGTTTCCCCTTCTGTGCTGTAAACTGCCGACTATGCGTGCGGACAGCGACAGCACCCTCTACAAGCACGTCGAGCTGACAAATAACATCATCCGGGCCTTCTACGCCGTGTACAACACGTTGGGCTACGGTTTTCTTGAGAAGGTCTATGAAAACGCCTTAGCGATCGAGCTTCGAAAGATGGGCTTGAAGGTTGCCCAGCAGGTGCCCGTTCCCGTTCACTACGAGGGCAATCTGGTGGGCGAATATTTCGCTGATCTTGTGGTTGAAGGAAAGGTCATCGTCGAACTGAAGGCCGTCAAAGAACTGGCTTCGGAACACAAGGCGCAATTGCTCAACTACCTGAAAGCGACTGATTACGAGGTCGGCCTGCTTCTGAACTTCGGCCCGAAACCGGAGGTCAAGCGCATGGCATTCGAGAACGCCCGGAAGGCTGGGCGCGTTCGCACGGCGACAACGAACTGATCTGCGTTCATCTGCGTTTATCTGCGTCCCATTCTCCCTCCTGTGTTATAAACTGCGGGCTATGAAGCGCCGTGTTTTTCTTGGAATGGCAGCGGCTGCGGCGCCGTTTGCCGCGCGCGCGGCGGCCCCGGCCGATATCCGCCTGGGGCTGTACGTGAGCGCGGGCACGGAGCCTGCCGCAGCGTTAAAGAAGGTGCAGGACCTGGGGCTGCCTACCTGCCAGTTGGCGTGCCAGGACTACAGCCCGGAGATGCTGCAAGGCGTGAAACAGGCGATGTCGGCTTCCCCCGTGGAAGTGACTTCGCTCGGATCGTCGGGCCCGGGCAAATCGGTTTATGACTTCTACCAGGGGCCGGCCACCATCGGCATCGTGCCCCGGGAGACCCGCCGCGCCCGCGTCGATCACCTCAAGAAAGCGTGCGAGTTCGCCAAGGCCTGCGGCATCTCGTCGATTCAGACGCATTTCGGCTTCATCCCCGAGAACCCCAATGATCCGCTTTACACCGAGACGGTCGGGGCTATCCGCGAGGTAGCTACCCATGCCAAGGACAATGGCGTCGCGATTCTGGCCGAGACGGGCCAGGAAACGCCGGTCACGCTGCTGCGCACCATCCTGGAGGTCGGCACCGGCAACTTCTTCGTCAATCTCGACACCGCCAATCTCATCCTGTACGGCAAGGGCAATCCGGTGGATGCGCTCGAGGTCATCGGACAGTACGTCCGGGGCATGCACGCCAAGGACGGATTGTTCCCCACCGACCCGAAAAGGCTCGGGCGCGAGGTGCCCATCGGCGAGGGCAAGGTGGATTGGCCGAAGTTGATCCAGCGGCTGCGTGCGCTGAATTACCGCGGCGCCATGACCATCGAGCGCGAGATCTCGGGCCCGCGCCAGCTCGAGGACGTCAAGAAAGCTATCGCGCACCTGCAGAAAGTCTTGGGATAGTGACGAGTGACAAGTGACGAGTGACAGGTGGCCGCTCCTTGCTTGTCACTCATCACTTGTCACTGTCTTTGGCGTCTGCGGTGCTCTTTCAGGATGCAGCGGTCCATCACCACGCGCAGGCCGGCCCGGCGGGCGCACTCGGCGGCCTGCGGGTCTTCGACGCCCTCCTGCATCCAGACGGCGCGGGCCCCGATCCGGATCGCGGAATCGACCAGGGGGCCGACGAACTCCGAGCGCCGGAAAATATCCACCAGGTCCACCTTCCCGGGAATGTCCTCCAGCCGCGCGTAGCTCTTCTCGCCCAGCACCTCGGTCTCCGCGGGATTGATGGGAATGATCCGGTAGCCGGCGCGCTGCAAATAATCCGAGACGCCGTAACTGGGGCGATAGCGCTTGCTGGACAGCCCGACCACGGCGATCGTCCGGCAGGTCGCCAGAATCTCGGTGATGTCTCGTTCGATGTCGCTCATCGTGATTGCGGATTGCGGAATGCGGATCGCGGATTTCGAACGGGGATTAGCTTGAAATCCGCAATCCGAAATCCGCAATCCGAAATTCTCTTCATGCCGGGACGGGGGCCGTCATGCCGGCCCGCTTCAGCGATTCGATGAAACGCACGTTCTCGTCATGCCGCCCGATGGTAACGCGAAACGCGGTGGGGAACCCATTCTCTTTCATGGGCCGTACGATGACGCCCTGGCGCAGAAGCAGTTGAAAGGTCTCGTTGGCGTCGCGGCCGGTGTCCACCAGAAGGAAGTTGGTGACCGACGGAACGTAGCGGACGCCCAACCGGTCGAGTTGTTCGCACAGCCAGCGCATTTCGCGGCGGTTGTTCTCCACCGACTCGCGCACATGCGCATGGTCATCCATCGCTGCCATGGCGGCAACCTGGGCGATGCTGGAGGTGTTGAAGGGGCCGCGCACCAGGTTCAGGCAATTGACCAGGTTGGAGACGCCCAGCCCATAGCCGACCCGCAGCCCGGCCAGCCCGTGAACCTTGGAAAACGTGCGCAGCACCAGCACGTTCCGCCCCTGGCGCACGTAGTCGATGGAATGGGAGTACTCCGGGTCGTCCACGTACTCGGCGTACGCTTCGTCGAGCACCAACAGCACACCGTCGGGAATGCGGTCCAGTAGACGATCGATTTCGCGGGCGCGGACGTAGGTGCCCGTGGGGTTGTTGGGGTTGGCGAAGAAGACGACGCGGATGCGCGGGGTGATGGCCTCGGCGATGGCCTCCACGTCATAGGTGTAGTTCTTCAAGGGCACGCAGTGGAGCGCCGCACCCAGCATCTGCGCCACCACGTAGTACATCACGAAGGAGCCCTCGGCGGTGACCCCCTCCGCCTGGCCCTGCAGGAAGGCCTTGGCCACCATCTCAATGATGTCGGTAGTCCCGGCGCCCAGCAGCACCTGGTCCGGGTGCAGGCTAAAGCGCTCGGCCAACTTGCGCCGCAGGTAGAAGCCCTGGCCGTCCGGGTAGCGGTGCACCTGGCCCACATATTCGCGCATGGCCTCCATGGCCCGCGGTGAAGGCCCCAACGGGTTCTCGTTGGAAGCCAGCTTGATGGCGCTGATTTTCAGCTCGCGCTCCACTTCCTCGATGGGCTTGCCGGGAACGTAGGGGTGGAGCGCGCGTATGTGCGGCGGGAGAAGATCCTCGATGTTCTTTTTCATGACCCGAAGCTCTCAGCCATCAGCTTTCAGCCATCAGCTTTGCCCGGCATCGCCAAGCTGATAGCTGATAGCTGACGGCCGACAGCTTATCCGAGTCCCGACACTTTCCGCGGCGCCGGAACCCGCTCGTGGGTCGCCGCCCGCTGGGGCCGGAGGCGGCGAAACCGCTCCACCTCCTTGGGCAGCAGGTGGCGGAACTCGCCGGGAGGCAGGTCGCCCAGCTTCAGGAAGCCGACGCGCACGCGCCGCAGCTTCTCGACCAGGTACCCCAGCCGGGAGAACATGCGCCGAATCTGGTTCTGGCGGCCCTCGACGATGGTCATCTCGTACCACGGGTTGGCGGCGGCGCGGAACAGCCGGATCCTGGCCGGCGCGGTCGTCCGCCCGTCCAGCTTGATCCCCTGGCGCAGCCGCTCGATGTCGGCCTCATCCGGCGCCCCGCTGATCTTCACCCAGTAGGTCTTCGGGATCTGAGAGCTGGCCAACATGATGAGATTGGCGAAGTCGCCGTCGTTGGTCAGCAGCAATAGGCCTTCGGACTGGTAATCCAGACGCCCGACCGGATAGACGCGCTCCGGGATGCCGCGCAGCAGGTCGGTCACCTTGCGGCGGCCCTCGGGGTCAAACATGGTGGTGACGTACCCCCGCGGCTTGTTCAGCAGGATATGAACTTGCCGCCGGGGCATGCGGATCAGCTTGCCGTCCACCTTGATGTGGTCGCGGCCGATGTCGGCCTTGCTGCCCAGCTCCCGCACCACCTCCCCATTCACTGTCACCCGGCCGCTCTGGATATATTCTTCCGCCTTCCGCCGGCTGGCCACCCCGGCGCGGGAAACTATCTTATGAATGCGCTCTTCAAACTTAGAAGTGCGGAATGAGGAGTTCACCCCGCGGACCACACCGAACTCCATCCCTAATATTAATCCCCACTCCGCATTCCGCACTCCGCAATCACGTGGTCTGTGCGGCTTTGTTCAACTCCTCGAATTCCTTCAAGCTCGGCAATTCGCTGAGGTCGTTCAGGCCGAACTGGACCAGGAACTCGCGGGTGGTGCGGTACAGAATCGGCCTGCCCATGACTTCCTTCCGGCCGGCTGTGGTGATCAGTTTCTTTTCCAGGAGCGTCTTGATGACGGCGGCGGCGTTGACCCCGCGCACCTCCTGGATCTCCGGGATGGTCACCGGCTGGCGGTAGGCGATGACCGCGAGAGTTTCCAGGGCCGCCAACGACAGCTTCACCGGCGGCCTCAGCGATTTGACGAACAGGCGGACGGCCTCGTGGTGCTGGGGCTTGGTGGCCATCTTGTAGCCGCCGGCGACTTGCTTGACCTCCAGCCCGCGCGCCTCGCCCCGGTAGTCCTCGAGCAGCGCGTCGATCGCCGCCTGCACTTCCTGTTTGCCCGGCGCGTTCTCGCCCGCCACTTCTTTCAAGGCGTTCGTGATCTGGTCAGGCGTGACCGGCTCGTCGGCCACGTAGATGATCGCTTCAATAAGGGGCTTCCAGTCCATGGTTCAGGTTCCAGGTCCAAGGTCCAAAGTCAGGAATCCGCAGCAGGCGCGTTCGGTTCCGACGCTTCCTCGTCGGACTCGCCAGCCCCGCTGGTTTCGCGGACCAACTGCTCCAGCGGCCCGGAGTACAGGAGGTTGAAGCCGCGGTGTTTGCGCAGAAAGATCTCGCCGAACATTTCTTTCTGGCGCAGCACAATGGCCTGCAGGCGCACCATTTCCAGGATGACCAGGAACAGCGTGATCAGGTTGCGGCGGTTGTCGGCGTAGATTGCGAACAGCTCCCCCAGGGGCAGGCCGCCGCGGCATTCGGCCAGCCGGTCGCGTACCCGCTCGATCATCTGCACCGTGGTGACCTCTTCCGGCTCGATGTCCAGCCGCGGCCTGGTTCGCGCCCGCTCCAGGACTTCCTGGAACGTCTTCACCAGGTCGTAGAGGCCGACCGCCAGGCCCGGCTCGCCGGAGTCGTCCACGAACTCCTGGAGCGCCGGATTGGACCATGCCGCCGCTTCCAGCATCTGCTTTTCGTGAAGCATCTGCGCGGCATTCCTGAATTTCTCGTGCTCCAGCAACTGGTTGACCAACTCCACGCGCGGATCCTCCTGCAGCTCCGCCGGCAGGTCCGGGTCCTTGGGCAGCAGCATCTTGGACTTGATGTAGATCAGAGTTGCCGCCATGTAGATGAACTCGCCCGCTACGTCGATGTTCTGTTCCTGGGCGTGCTGGATACACTCCAGGTACTGCGCGGTGATCGTGGCGACAGGGATGTCGTAGATGTCGATCTCCTGCTTGCGGATCAGGTCCAGCAGCAGGTCGAGCGGGCCTTGGTAGGCCTCCAGGGTGACGTTGAGGGACGCGTCCACGGCGTCAATTCTATCAGGTTACAGGTTGCAGGTTACAGGTGACAGGTGGAGAATCGCGATGCGGCAGGCTGCTCCAGTCCACAGCCTCCGGCTTACAGCCGTTTCACCACGGCGTAGTACGCGCCGACCACATCCTTGCCCTGGGCGTCGGTAAACCAGCCGTGCATCTGGGTGCGGGCGCCGCCCTGGAGCTTCACGCGAAACACCGCCTTGGTGTCGGAAGGCGCGGTCTTGAGGGTCTGCTCCTGTCCGGCGATCTTCAATCCGGCGCCCGCGATGGGCAGCGCCTTGCCCTCGGGCAGCTCGCCGGCCGTCATCTTCTGCGGGGGACGCCCGGCGTTGAGCGGCAGGCCGGCAAAGGCGGGCCAGCGCGACAGCACAATCTCGTATTCCCCGTCGCGCTCCACAAACACGTTCCAGGGACCGCCGCGGGTGCCTCCCAGCCAGCCGTTCGTTCCCCCCAGAACGTCCTGCATGTTATCGCAATACACCTCCTGCCAGTCGGAGGAGCACAGCGTGGCTGGATTCTCCTGCGCGGCGCCTATGCTGATGGGCTGGAAGTCGCGCAGGCCCGGCTCGATGTCCGCCCACCAGGCCTCGTAGTGGCCGCGCATCTTTCCCAACACGTTGGGATTCTGCGCGGCGATGTCCTTCTGTTGGCCGGGATCGGCCTGGATGTCGTACAGCTCCTTGCCGTACACCAGGCGCCACTTGTCCCAGATCACGCAGGAGTCCCACTTTTCCGGGATCTGCCCGTATTGGACGACGAGCATGCGGTCGGCGATGGAGTTTGATCCGCGCAGCAGAGGAGCCAGGCTGGCGCCATCGAAGCGGGCTTTCTCCGGCTTCTTCAGCGCGCACAGGTCGATCAGGGTGGGGAGGATATCCTGCATCTGGGCCTGCACCGGCACGTCGCCCGGGGCCCGCAGCTTTCCCGCCGGCCAGCGGACAAAGCAGGGCACGCGGTGGCCGCCGTCATAGAGCTGCGTCTTGGCGGCGCGCATGCCGGCGTTGAATACCTTCACGCCGCCGGTGCCGCCGTTGTCGGTCATGAAGATGACGATAGTGTTCTCCCGCAGCCCGGCCTCGCGCAGAAACGCTTCCATCTTGCCCAGGTTTTCGTCGAGGTTGGCGATCATGCCGAAGAAGGGTGCGGGCAGGCCGGGCTTCCTGTAAGGCGCCGCGTACTTCTCGGCGACCCAGGAGGGCCCGTGCGGCGCGTTGGTCGGCAGGTAGCAGAGGAACGGCTCGCCCTTCTGCCGGCGCTCGCGCATCCAACTCATGGCTTCGGAAAACCAGAAGTCGGTGCAGTAGCCGGAAAAGCGCTTCATCACGCCCTTGTCGCGGCAGCGCCCATCGAAGTAGTCGTTGTCGAATTCCGGCGCCGAGGAGATGCCGTAACCAAGATGGTACCGGGCCTCCTGGAAGCCGCGGTCCATGGGCCGGTAGGGGGAGTTGTCGCCCAGGTGCCACTTGCCGAACATGCCGGTGCGATAGCCGCCGGCCCCGAAAATGTCGGCCATGGTGGGCAGGTCGCGGCGCAGCACGGCGCGGCCGGCGGTGACCGATGTGGCCTTGTTGCGCAGCGCGTCCACGCCGCTCATCAGTTGCCCGCGCGTCGGCGTACACATGGGCGCCGAATGGTACTGCGTGAAGCGCACGCTCTCGCTGTGCAGGCGGTCCATGTTGGGCGTCGTCAACACCGGGTTGCCGTGGCAGGAGAGGTCCCCGTAGCCCTGGTCATCGGTCAGAATCACCAGGACATTGGGCCGCGCCGGCGCAGCACCGCGCAGGGCGCCCGCCGTGCCGAGGCCGGCGGCCACGGCCGCGCCGCCCGAGGCCATCATTCTCAGAAGATCGCGACGATTGCAGTCCGCCATGAACGAAACTCCTTTCGGCTGTCTCTTTATGGTTGCGGCCTGCATTTTAACACCGGCATTCGGCGCGCGTCCTGCTAAACTGCCTCCGGCCGGCGGCTGGCGAGTGACGGCTGACGGGGGCCGCCAGCCGCTAGCCGTCAGCCGGTTTAAGGAGTTTCATATGGATTCTCCGCATCGACTGCCTGTTCTCTCCCGGCGGCGCTTTCTGAGCGGCTGCGCCGCGGCCGCCGCCTGTGCTTCCTGTCCCGGTTTGTGCGCCTCCGCCGCCGCGGCCGATTCTTCGCCGCAATCGCTGCTGCCGGACGTGAAGACACGCGTCCGGCTGGTCTACACGCATCCGTCGCCCGAGCGGCAGGGCTGGCCCTACCAGGGCTATGACTATGAGAGCCGGAAGAAAGAACTGAGCGCGCGCTTCACCAAGGCCTGTCCGAACGTCGAGTTCCTGCCCGTCTGGGCGAAAGACGAGGAGGAGGCGAAGAAGGTGATCGAGGCGGGCGAGGTGGACGGATATCTGGTGTACATCCTGGGGATTCCCTCCAGCGCCGCCCGGGCCATTATCCTGTCCAACCAGCCCACCATCCTGGTGGACGACCTGTACGGCGGCACCGGCCAGTTCCTGGGGGTCTACAGCGAAGCGGTGCGCAAGGGCCTGCGGGTCGCCGGGGTGTCCTCCACGCGCTTTGAAGACGTAGCGGCGGCGGTGCGGGCGCTGGAATCCATCCGGAAAATGCGCGCGTCCACGCTGTTGGATGTTGTGGACCGCGATCTGGGGGAGGTGCCCAAGGTTTTCCGCGAGACCATGGGCGTTACCATCCAGACCGTGACGGCCGAGGAGCTGAATGCGGCTTACGAGAAGGCCGACGCCGCCGAGTCCCGCCGCCGGGCAAAGACCTGGAGCAGCCAGGCGGCCAGGGTGGTGGAACCGTCGGCGGCCGAGATCGAGAAATCGGGCGCCATGTACATCGCCATGCGCAGCCTGTTGGCCGGCCACAAGGCCCAGGGGATTGCCATCGACTGTCTCCGCCTGTTCTACGGCGGGAAAATGGCCGCCTATCCCTGCCTCGGCTTCTTCCAGTTGAACAACGACGGGCTGGTGGGGGCCTGCGAGGCCGACCTGCAGTCGGCGGCCACCATGCTGCTGATGACCTACCTGGCGGGACGCCCCGGTTACATCTCCGATCCGGTGATCGACACCTCCAAGAACCACATCATCTACGCGCACTGCGTGGCGCCCAGCAAGGTCTTCGGCCCCTCGGGACCGAGCAACCCCTACCACATCCGCGACCACTCCGAGGACCGCAAAGGCGCGGCCGTCCGTTCCTTGATGCCGCTGAACCACATGACCACCACGCTCAAGTTCGTTCCCCAACAGAAGACCGTGGTCCTGCACCAGGGCAAGACGGTCGCCAATATCGACGAGGACCGGGCATGCCGCACCAAGCTCGCCGCCGAGGTCAAGGACGCGCGCAAACTGGCGGCCGGCTGGGCCTGGGGTTGGCACCGTGTCACATTCTACGGCGACCTGAAAACCCAGGTGGAAACCGTCAGCGCCTTGATGGGCTTCAAGGTCGTGGAAGAAGGATAAGCAGCGGAGTCCGCCGATGCATGTCGTCGCAGTGCTGTTCGAGATCCGGCCGGAGGGCCGCCAAGCCTTCCGCGCGGCGATGCTGAAGAACGCCGCAGCCAGCCGGCGGGAGCGCGGCTGCCGCCGGTTCGATGTGTGCTATTCCGAAGATGGGCTCAACTGTTTTCTCTACGAACAGTATGTGGACCGCGCCGCTTTTGACGAGCACCTGAACTCTCCGCATTTCGCGGAATTCAAACGCACCTTCGAAAGTCTGGCAAAACTGAGCAGGCTGGAGAGGTACGAGCTGGTGGAAGAAACGTAGGGGCGCGCTCCTGCACCGCTTTTGTCCCCGTCCGGCAGCGAGACATTCGCCCGCGCTTCCGTGTTAGTGTTCAGAAGAGCAGTCTGACAACTGAGTGAAAGGAACGAGATCGCATGAAACGTGCCCTGGTGGTCACCTTGATCATGTTCGCGGTCATTTCCGCCGCTGTCGCGCAGCGGCGCGGCCCCGGCCCCGGCTTCGGCCGCTTTTCCGATGCGGCCAACCCGCCGCAGGCCAAGACGGAAACAGAAAAGAAGATCCTGGGAGTGCTGGACGCCATGGTGAAGGTCAACGAGATGTACGCCAACGTTCCGATGGGTGACGGCAGGATATTGCGGCTGCTCACCGAGTCGATCGGCGCCAAACAGGTGGCCGAGTTCGGCACCTCGACCGGCTATTCCGGCCTATGGTTCTCGATGGCGCTGGAGAAGACCGGCGGCAAGCTGACCACCTTCGACATTGATCCCGGCCGCATCGCCCTGGCCCGCAGGCATTTCCAGCAGGCCGGCGTCGAGCAGATGATTACGATTGTGGAGGGCGACGCCCACCAGACCATCGGCAAACTGAAGGGGCCGCTGGACCTGGTGTTCATCGACGCCGACAAGGAAGGCTACGTCGATTACCTGAACAAGGTGCTGCCGCTGGTGCGCCCCGGCGGCCTGATTCTGGCGCACAACACCAACTCGGCTCCCGACTACGTCAGGGCGGTCACCGCCAACCCCGACCTCGACACCGTTTTCGCGGGCGAAGGCAACACCCTGGGCATCACCCTGAAAAAGCGCTGAAGAAGCGGCCGTGGGCTGTAGGCCGTAGGCTGTAAGCGACGCCGAAACACCGCTGACCAGAAGCCCACAGCCTACAGCCTAGAAATACAGCTTCATCGAGAGCTGGATGTTGCGCGGGTCTCGGGTAGTGGTCACCTGCCCGGAGGTGCCGCGCGAGCCCTGCGTGACCGGGGAGCCCGGGTTGTTGCCGCTGACCGAGGTGCTGACCCCGTACCACTGCGGGTGGTTCAGCACGTTGAATGTCTCCAGCCGGAACTGCAGGCTGTACCGCTCGCCGATCTTGGTGTTCTTGAACAACGAGAAATCCCAGTTGGCGACGCCCGGGCCGCGCAAAATCCCCTTGCCGGTATTGCCCAGTTGGCCGTCGAACGGCCGCCCGAAGACCAGCGGGGTGAAGTACTCGTTCCGCGTCCTCGTCTCCGGATAGACTGGCCCGCCGAGGTAGTTGGAGCGGACACTGCCGGAAAGCGTGCCGGCATTGCCGTTGGAGTTGATGGTCAAAGGCAGGCCGTCCCAGAAGCGGGTGATGCCGGAGACCTGCCAGCCGTCGAGCAGCTTTCGCGCCGGCGACCAATGCGTCAGCCGTGTGCCGAACTTGGGCAGGTAGTAGACGTAGTCAATGTTGAGCACGCGGGTGCGGTCGAATCCCGCCGGCCCCCACTCCCGCTTGCGGTCCGCGTAATAATTGATCACCGTGGTATCCACGTCCACGCAGTCCAGCGTCTTCGCCCAGGTGAAGTTGGCGTTGGCAGTGAAGATGGAGCTGAAGCGCCGGCTGACGCGCGCCTGCAGCGCGTGATAGTTGCTGTTGGCGCCGTAATCGGTATAGTTCACGTTGCTGTAGCCTTTGTAAGGCCGCACGGCATTGTTGACGTTGTTGTTGGCCGCCAGGATGGTGGTGCTGGTTGTCGTGCCCAGCGGCAACTGGTTCAAATCCATCCGGTATTGCAGGTGCCGACCCGTGTTCCCCACGTAGGCCACGTCCAGGCTGGTCTTCTTCGGCAGCTCTTTCTGGATGCCGAACTGCCAACTGTAGATGGTCGGCGTGAAGTAGTCCTTGTTGAAGGCCGTGACGCTGACCGGGAAGCGGGTGCCGCCGGCCACCAGCGCCGAGCTCATGGTATCGATGTTGCCGGCGTAGACTTGCGGCGTGTAAGTCAGCGGCGGGTTGCCCAAGGCGTCGAAGCTGTTGACGTTCTGACGCATGCGCTCGTAGAAGATGCCGAAGCCGCCGCGCAGCGCCATTTTGCCTTGGCGGAAGGGCGACCAAGCGAACCCCGCTCGCGGCGCGTACTGGTTCATGTGGTGCTTCCCGAAACCGTTGATGATGCCCGTCGAATTCTCCTCGACCATGCCGTTGAAGGGGTTGCCCGATCCGGGGATGATGCTGCCCTTGGTCAGCCCGTCGGTGGTCTGCAGCCTCACTGCTTGGGCGGGGTCGTAGCGGGTGGGGTCGAAGTAGTTCATCAGGAACTTGTGGCGCGTGTACGTGGGGCCGAAGTAGCTGTAGCGGATGCCGTATTCAAGCGTAAAGCGCCGCCGTAGCTTCCAACTGTCCTGCGCGTACCATTCCCACCCCAGGAAGCGGAAATCGCCGTAGAAGATGCCGTTGGCCTGCTGCACGCTGGTGTAATAGCCGGTGATCAGGTTGCCCAGGTTGTTGTTGGTGCCGTTGGGGTTCACGTTGGTGGTGGTGGCCGTAAAGTCAAACGAGCCGGCGTCGTTCCAGGACGGCTGCTGCTGCTTGTCGTCCAGGTTGAACATCAACCCGAACTTGTAGGTGTGCGACTTGCGGATGAGCGTGGCATTCTCGGTCCAGGAGTAGTCCTTGCCGTCGTTGAGCCAGCCGGAGGAGAACCCCTGGAGGTTGCAGGAGCCGACACCGCAGTTGAAGCGCGGGAAGCGGTTCCGCACGTTTGATTTGGGGAATAACTGGGTGTAGGTGAAGCCGAGCTTGTCGCGGTCGTACGTGGCCGGATCGGCGTCCTCGGCCACATCTACCTTCTGCGACTGGTGCGTGTAAGCGAAGATAAACTCACTGATCATATTCCGCCCGATCATGTTTACTGAGTTCCACGACCAGCTCGAGCCCGGCTTCTTGTGCATCTGCGGAAAGACGGGAAAGGGCGCGGTGGTCCAGATGCCGAAACCGCTGCGCTCCCACTGCTTGTCATCGGCCCAGCGGAAGAACAGGTTGTTGCGCGGGTTCAGGTTCCAGTCGGCACGCAACAACTCGCTGTCTTTTTTCAACTGGTAGGTCTCGCGCAGCGGCACGCGCACCTGCCCCAGCGTATTCGGCGTCACCGTGGCCTTCGAGCGATCCAGGCTTTTCAAAATCTTCAGGAAGGCCGGAGCGTTCTTGCTCCAGTAGGCCTGCGGGATGATGTTGTCCGGGAAGGCCACGCCGTCGGTAATGTTGCCCCCGCTGTTGAAGGTGAGAGTTCCGGGAACGAAAATCTGCCCGGTGTGAAACTTCTGCGGCGTGGTGGTCGTGGAGATCCATCCCGTCTGCAGCACGGAACGGAAATCGCCTTCCAATAGCGCCGAGTTCGGCACATCGACGTACTGCCCGCCGGCCGGCCGGATGCCCCGCGTCGATTCATGGTTGAAGAAGAAAAACGCCTTCTTATTGATTCGGGAGGTGAGTCCCGGAATCACCAGCGGCCCGCCGATGTTGCCGCCGAACTGATTGAAGCGCAGCTTGGTCTTCAGTCCGGTGGTGTCGAACGGAGGGCGCGCGTCCAGTGCGTCGTTCCTCAGGAAGTCAAACAGCGTTCCGTGGTAGGCCTTGCCGCCGGCCTTGGTGGTGGCCGAGATCATGATGCCGGAGTTGCGGCCGTGCTCGGCGGCGAAGGCGCTCGTCTTCACCTTGAATTCGCCGATGGCGTCGAGGCTGGGCTGCGTGTACTGGCTGCCATTGTCGCCCACGTCCATGTTGGAGCTGCCGTCGAAGGCCATGTTGTTCATACTGCTGCGCTGGCCGTTCACGTTGAACCCGGTGGTCAGGTTGAAGCTCATGCGGAAGTCGGACTGGGCGTCCGTGGCCACACCGGGCAGCGTCAGGATCAACGAGCCGAAATCACGCCCGTTCAGGCTCAGTTCGCTGATCTGCTGCGCGGTGACAACGTACGACTTGTCGAAGGTGGCATCTTCGACCAGCGGCACCTGCGCTTCCACCGTAACCGATGTGGATGTCGCGCCGATCTGCAGGGTGATGGTGCCGAGGTTCATCTGTTGGTTGGGATCCAGCACCAGGCCCTTGCGCTCGAGTTTGTTGAAACCCTCGCGTTCCACCTGGACGGTATAAAGACCATCGAGCAGCGGCATGAGCTGGAAGAAGCCCTCGGACGAGGTGACG
>JAPKYU010000051.1 GCA_026394175.1 Acidobacteriota bacterium
CAGTTGCGCTGGGTCGAGCCCTGGCAGATACGGCGGGTTGTCAGTGGCGGATACGGCCCCGGCGGCGGTGGCGGAGCCCCGCAGGGGATTCGGATCGATACCGGCGAGTTCGATCCGCTACTCGGGTATTCCTACTCCGAGATTGCCGGCATGAGTCGCAGCATGCACCGCAGCCAGGGCATGGGCGCCCCGGAGCGGCGCGGCGCTTCGAGCGCCTCTCTGACCGTCACGGCCGGCGAACCGGCGACGCGCGATATCTTCGAGGGAATCGACACCACCTGGAACCGCCTGCCGGGCGGCGCGCCGGTGGCAAAGATCATCGAGGAAGCCGCCGGCACGTTTGTGCCGGAGCAACCCGAGAAAGTAATCCCGCTGTTGCTCAAGGCACGGCCGCTGGTTGCCGCCATCAAGGACCCTTGGGCGGTCTTGAAGCTCCAGGAACTCAACGAGGCCATCGCGCTGTGCGCCGGGCTGTACCTGGCGGCTTCGACCGACCGCCATGCCGTGGTTCCGGGCGAATCGCTCCAGGTCAGTTTCGAGGTCATCAATCGTTCCCGCGTCCCCATGTCTCTAGTGGGCGTGAGGCTGGAAGGGATGGCCGGGGCCCCGGCCGAGGAGTTTTCCCCAGCCACACTTGCCTACAACCAGCCTGACCGGCGCTCGCTCAAGATCACCATCCCGCAGGAACAGGCTTATTCCCAGCCCTATTGGCTGCGGAAACCCGGTAACGGCTTCACCTACGTCATCGAAGATCAGGAACTGGTCGGCTTGCCCGAGACGCCCCCGGTTCTGCAAGCTCGGATTCGAATCCAGGCAGGCTCCGAGCAGATCGATTTCATCCGCCCCGTGGTTCGCCGCTATGTGGACCGGGTGGCAGGCGAGACAACCCGCCCGCTGGTGGTGGTGCCGCCGGTCGCGGTCAGCATCTCCGAGCCGGTCGTTATGTTTCCGGACACTAAAGCGAAGACCGTGGAGGTGCTGCTGCGCAGCAACGCCGCCGGTGTGTCCGGAGAAACGCGACTGGAGGCGCCGCAGGGGTGGCGCACCCAGCCCGCTTCCGCGCCCTTCCGGATCGCGGCCGCGGGCGAGGAAACCAGTCTATCCTTCACCGTGACACCGCCTGCTGGCCCCACCCGCGCCCGGTTGCGGGCCACCGCCAAGGTAGGCGGCCACGAAATCTCTTCCGGCATGGAGGTGATCGAATATCCCGACAATGCGCCCCAGACCATTTTCCCGCCGTCTACCGCGCTGCTGGTGCGTGCCGACGCCCGGACACTCGCCAGGAAGGTGGGGTACGTGATGGGCGCCGGAGACGAGGTGCCGCGCGCCCTCCGCCAGTTGGGCTGCGAGGTAACGCTGCTGGGAGCGGACGACCTGGCGCGCGGAGACCTCGGCCGCTTTGACGCCATCGTCACGGGTGTCCGGGCCTACAACGTTCGCGCGGACCTGGTCGCCAACCAGCAGCGCCTGATGGGCTACGTGCAGCAAGGCGGCACGCTGGTGGTGCAGTACATCACCCCGGACGGCCGCTCCACGGCCAACTTGCAGGGAATCGGGCCTTACCCGTTTCAATTCGGACGCTCTCGGGTGACGGCGGAAGAGGCGCCGGTTACTTTCCCGAACCCGAAGCACGTGTTACTCAACACGCCGAACAAGATCGGCGACGAGGATTTCCGCGGCTGGATCCAGGAGCGCGGGTTGTACTTCGCTTCCCAATGGGACTCGCGATACGAACCGCTGTTCGAATCGCACGATCCGGGCGAGCAGCCACTGCCGGGAGGGAATCTCTACGTCCGGTACGGCAAAGGCGCGTACGTGTTCACCGCCTATGCATGGTTCCGGCAGTTGCCGGCGGGCGTGCCGGGCGCGTTCCGTATTTTCGCGAATTTCCTGAGTGCCGCCAGGTCCGCGCCATGAAAAGCTCGGAGCAAGGTCTGATGCAACAGAGCCGCGACCGCAGCAAGCCGCCGGGTTTGCGGTTGATGCAACAGAGCCGCGACCGCAGCAAGCCGCCGGGTTTGCGGTTGATGCAACAGAGCCGCGACCGCAGCAAGCCGCCGGGTTTGCGGCTTGCGAGAGGGAGCGGTTCCGGCGTGCTTACCCGCTATCGCGATCCTTTTGAAACACGGCGATCGGCTCTCCCTGCTCGTACAAGACGTACCGGGTTGCTGCTTCTACGTCGTCCGAGTCCCAAAGATATCTCGTGCTTCCGTGCCTCGACCAGCGCTTGCGGCCGCGGTCTTCGGGATGGATCTTGCTCAGTCGGCGGGATGCGTAAGCCTTTAGCGCGTTCAGTATTGCTTCCGGCTCGATGTCGGCATGAACGACTGAGTGGACGTGGGTTGTTCTCGCGTGGCACGCAATCAGGTCCCAGCCACGCATTTTGCAGGCGGTCTTCACGCCCTCGAGTGCGATGTGCGCGTCGTCGTACGACATCACGAATGCAGGCCCGGACAGGTGATCGTGTTCGAATTGAGCAAGGCGAGGCATTTCGGGCAGCATATCAGCCCCGTACGCCGTACCTGAGTGATGCACGGAGCCGGCCGCCGAGCCGTGGAGGCGCGTACCGTAGCCGTGAAATGTGATCATGTAAGCACGCGGAGCGCAGAGCATCGGGTGGGATTGTAACCCCGGAGATCGCGTTGTGATCGGTTGTTTTCACAACGACCGGCCCGGAACCGCCGGGACCGCTCCCTTTCGCAAGCCGCAAACCCGGCGGCTTGCTTCGGTCGCGGCTCTGTTGCACCGGCTTGCTCCGGTCGCGGCTCTGTCCGCCCCGCGTTTGACTCTCAATGAGCGCACTGCGTAACCGCAAGAATGGAAGCACCGCGGAGGAGCCGCCGCCTTTTCTGGGCGCCTGGCGGCGCCTGTATCTTGCGGTCATCGGCTGGCTGGCGCTTCTCATTCTCCTCTTCTATTCATTCGCCAGGCGGTTCGCGCCATGAGGCTCGCGGACTGGGTGGTGCTGTGCGGCGCGCTGGCCTTCATCGTCCTGTACGGGCTGTGGCGCGGACGGGGAAGCAACAGCGTCAACAAGTATCTGCTGGCCGGCAGGACCATGCCCTGGCACCTCATGGCGCTATCGATCATGGCCACCCAGGCCAGCGCCGTCACCTTCATCTCCACCACCGGCCAGTCCTACGTGGACGGGATGCGCTTCGTGCAGTTCTACTTCGGACTGCCGCTGGCGATGGTGGTTCTTTCGGTCACCGCCGTCCCCATCTTCCATCGCGCCAACGTGTACACGGCGTACGAGTACCTGGAGCAGCGGTTCGACGCCAAAACCAGGGCCCTGGTCAGCGCCATCTTCCTCATCCAGAGGGGCCTGGCGTTGGGCATCACTCTCTACGCCCCGGCCGTGGTGCTGACCGTGATTCTGGGGTGGCCGGACTGGGCGACTACGCTGGTCATGGGCGGCGTGGCTGTTACCTACACCACGCTGGGCGGCGTCAAGGCCATCGCCTGGACCGACTTGCAGCAGATGCTGGTCATGACCGCGGGGCTGGTGGCCGCGCTGGCCTGTGCCGTTCTCCTGCTTCCGGGCCATGTCACCTTTCTGGATGCGGTCACCGTGGCGGGAGCGGCGGGCAGGCTGAACGCCGTCACCTTCAACATGGATTGGAATGACCGCTACAACCTGTGGAGCGGGCTGATCGGCGGCATGTTCCTGGCCCTCGCCTATTTCGGCACCGATCAATCGCAGGTACAACGCTATCTGACAGGGAAGTCAATCGCCCAGAGCCGCTTGAGTCTCCTGTTTAACGCCGTGGCCAAGGTTCCGATGCAGTTTTTTATCCTGTTCATCGGCGCCATGGTCTTCGTTTTCTACGTCTACGAGAAGCCGCCGATTGTGTTTGAGCGGACGGAACTGCAGCGGCTCCAGGCGGCATCGATGCGCGCCGCCTACAGCCCGGTGGAGCAGAAGTACGACGCCGCATTCGAGCACCGCAAGGCCGCGGCCACGCGGCTGATCGAAGCACGGCGTGGAGGCGATTCCGGACTCTGGCAGAAGGGCCTGGCGGAATATGGCAGCGCCCAGCGCGAACTCGATGCCGCGCGCCGCGCCGGCGCCGGCCTCCTGGAGAAGGCCGGAGGCAAGAAGGTCAACGACACCAACTATATTTTCCTCACCTTCGTCACCCGCTATCTGCCCGCCGGACTGGTGGGCCTGGTGCTGGCCGTCATTTTTGGCGCCACCATGTCGGCCATCTCCGCCGAGATGAACGCGCTGGCCACGGTGAGCGTGATCGATATTTACAGGCGGCATCTGCGAAAGTCCGCTTCGGATCGCCACTACCTGGCCGCCTCGCGGGCCGCCACCGTGTTCTGGGGCTGCTATGCTGTCATCGTCGCCCACTACGCCAAGAGACTCGGTTCACTGGTCGAGGTGGTCAACATCCTGGGCTCGTTTTTCTATGGCGGGATGCTCGGAGTGTTCGTACTAGCTTTCCTCTTCCCAGGCGTGCGGGCCAGGGGAGCTTTCTATGGCGTGCTGGCCGGAGAGGCGGTCATCTTCGCCTCCTGGTATTTCACCAACATCGCCTTCCTCTGGTACAACGTGATCGGATGCGTCGTGGTGGTCCTGACCGGGATTCTGGTTTCCAACCTCGAGCGGCCGTCGCCCAACGGCAGGTGTGAAACCATGGCCTGAAACCGCCGGGGCGCCAAGACTTGATGTCTTGGCGCCCCGGTGGTTCAGAAAGGGAACCCCGAAGCGGACTTTATTTCCTTGGCGGCTTTGTGGTGAAATCGAGAGCATGAGCGAGACGCGCGCCAGACCCACCTGGGATGAATACTACCTGGGCTTGATCAACGAAATCGGGAAGCGGGCCACCTGCGACCGCGGCATCAGCGGGTGCGTGGTGGCGCGGGACAACCGCATGATCGCGGCCGGCTACGTGGGCGCCCCCTCCGGCATGCCCCATTGCGACGAGGCCGGGCACCTGCTGCGCAAGGTGATCGACGAAGACGGCACCGTCCGCCAGCACTGCGTGCGCACCATTCACGCCGAGCAGAACGCCATCTGTCAGGCGGCCCGCCACGGCATTTCGCTGCAGGGCGGAACGCTGTACTGCAAGATGGAGCCCTGCCGGGTGTGCGCCATGCTGATCATCAGCGCCGGCATCAAGCGCGTGGTGGCGCAACGGCGCTATCACGCCGGGCAGGATACCCGAGAGCTGTTCCGCCAGGCGGGCGTCGAGCTGGTGGTGGCCGAGGACACCGTCGAGCAGTACGAGAACCAGTGAGGGGCCGGGGCCGCAGCCGCAGATTGCGCAGATTACACTGATTGCTAAAGCTGGAAGAGCAGGGGCTGCGCGGGGTTGAACGGGTAATCGTGTGAGGGGGCGCGCAGGCCGTATTTCTCGCGTAGCCGCTCCACCAGTTGCTTCAGACGATTCGGGTATTCGCCGCGCAGGAACGCGCCCCGCTCGTATCCCTTCCGGTAGCGTTCCACCAGGCGCGGGAATTCCTTTTCCAGAAACGGGAAGAACTGCTTCTGCGCCGAGGGAGGCAGGAAAAGCGGGTTGGCCAGGATGTGGCGGCCGCCGGCTTCTACCGTCCGCCGCGCGATCTCTTCGATGTCGGCGGGATGGTCGGTGATCAGGGGGAGCACAGGGGCGATGAAGACGCCCGTGGCGATGCCGGCTTCCGCCAGGCGGCGGACGGCGGCCAGGCGCAGGTCCGGCCGCGGCGCGCGCGGCTCCAGCGCCCGAGCCAGCTCCGGCCGCATGGTGGTGATGGACAGGCTTACGTGCAGCGAGTTGCGGCGGCCGATTTCCGTGAACAGGTCCAGGTCGCGCGTCACCAGGCCGGACTTGGTTACCAGCCCGAACTGCAGACCCTCGGCTGTCTCCGCGATCACTTCCAGAATCCGCCGGGTGAGGCCGAAGCGGCGCTCGGCGGGCTGGTAGGGATCGCCGGCGGTGCCGATGGCAATCTCGGCCCGGGCGATTTTTCTCAACTCCGCCCGCAGCAGGTCCGCCGCGCCCAGTTTCGCGTAGATGCGCTGTTCAAACAGCCTGCCGTCCAGCTCCATGTATTGGTGGGTGTAGCGCGCGTAGCAGTAGCGGCAGCCAAACTCACAGCCGCGGTATGGGTTGATGGAGTAGCCGAACGGCATGCGCCCGGCGCCGCAGCGGTTCAGAATGCTGCGGGCGGGAAGCGACAGGTACTCGACATCGCGCCGGACCCCGATGCAGGCGCTCGATGCGGCCAGTCTGGCGATGCCGGCGAGCGGCTGTTTGGGCGTGGCCGGGGGATCCGGAGCCAGGTCGAAGAGTGCGGGCTCCATGGCCCCATTTTCGCTTTTTATTCGCTGGAAGTCAAGGCCGGAATCACCGCGGAGGCGCGGAGCACGAAGAGGCACGCAGAAAGGCTATGGCCGCGACCAGACCAACCTGAAGGCAGTAGGCAGTAAGCAGCAAGCAGTAGGCAGGTGGAACTACAGCAGGCGGAAGGTGACCTCAATGGAAGCCGCTACCGGAACCGCCTTGCCGTCTTTCATGCCGGGCTTGAACTTCCATTGCCGGACGGCCTCCAGCGCCTTTTCGTCGAGGCCCAGGCCCAGGCTGCGGACCACGCGGACGCTGCGCACCAGGCCATCGGGATCGACCACGGCGTAGAGAACGACGGTGCCTTGGTACTTGGCCTTGCGCGCTTCCTCGGTGTATTCCGGCTCGACGCGATAGATCAATTGCGGGGCGCTGACGCCGCCGCCAATGCGGAACGCGCCGCCGCCGAAGCCGCCGCCTTCACCCGGGCCGTAACCGCCGCCGCGGCCGGAGCCGACGCCGCCACCCGAGCCGCTGCCGATGCCGCTACCGGAACCCGGTCCATTCGAGGGCGGCCCAAGGACGTTGCTCATGGGGTCGCCATAAGCCGCGATGTTGGGTTGCGGGAGCTTCAGATCGGGCGGGCCGATCAGCGTCGGATCCATCACCAGTTTCGGATGGTCATTGCGGATCACCACGGCCGGAGGCGTGAACTGCTCCATCGCGAACTTGGGCAAACGACCCTTCGAGGCAGGCTCCGGGGAGCGATCGCCGCCGCCGCCGCCGCCGTGCATCTCGTCCGGTCTTTGCGCCAGATACGGCAGGATGTCCGGAGCCAGTAGGTGAACCACTTCCTTGACGGCCGGGGCCGCTCGCTTGACCGCGAAATGTCCGCTGACCAGCAGCAGGCCGATCAGCACGGCGTGGAAGGCGAGGGAAGCGGGCCCGGAGTACTTGCCGTAACGGTAATCGCCCCAGATTTCCTTGACCGGGATCGGTTTGGACGTGACTTGAAGCGGCGGCTCCTTCTCCTTCGAGAACAGCCACTGCAAGTTGATCTTCAGGGAGGCATACCAGGAGTCGTCCTGCTCGACAAACAGACGCCTCAGATGCACATCCGGATCAAACTGGTCCTGCGCGGAAGGGGGATTCACGTTGGTGGCCATCGTCAAACTCTACTCGGCCCGACCGAGCAATGCCCTCAAGGCCTGAATCATTCAGAAAATGGAACCGGCGCTACGGATTCCTGGAGGAGCGCGGCCCTGCCCCCACGGCTCCGTTGTCCCTGATTCTATCACAAGGCCCGGGTGTTGCAACCCTACAAGTGGTGGTCCACGCCATTCTAATAGACGAACTCGTGTCGCCAGAAGTTACCAAATCTTGGAACCCGAACTCGGCCAAAATGTAGCGGTTGGCCGGCGGCGGCTGGCGGAAAGCCGTCAGCCGTCGGCCGGCAGCCGAGCTTCCGTCCGCAGCAGCTCCAGCAGCCTTTTCTTGACTTCCGGGCCATAAACGGGGTCGGCGAGAGCGAATTCCAGGAAAGTGGCAAAGTAGGACTCGAAATTGCCGATGTCGTAGCGGCGCTCGCCGGGAGGCAGCTTGAGCCCCAGGATGCGGTAGCCGCGGCCGCGAAGAATCCGGATGGCATCCGTCAATTGCACCTCGCCCCGCTTGTCGGGCTTGGTATGGCGGATGGCGTCGAAAATGATGGGAGTGAACAGGTACCGGCCGGCGATGGCCAGATTGCTGGGGGCCTGGCCGGGCGCAGGCTTCTCCACCAGGTCCTCGATGGCGAACAGCGGCCCGGTGCCATCCGGGCGCACGACGCCGTAATGCTGCGTCATGTCCGGGGCCACCTCCTCGACGGCGATGATGCCGCAGGCCTGTTCGGCCTCAAACGCCGCGATCATCTGGGCCACGCAGGAACTGTCGGCGTGCAGGCCGAGGATGGAATCACCCAGGGCGATGACGAAAGGCTCCTGGCCGGCAAACCGCTGCCCGCACAAGACCGCGTCGCCCAGTCCCCGCTGGCGCCGCTGGCGGGTGTAGAAAAAGGACACCTGCATGCGCTCGAATTCCAGTTCCGCCAGCAATTCCTTCTTTTCGCCATCGCTCAACTGGCGCAGCAACTCGTGGTCATAGTCGAAGTGGTTCTCGATGGAGTGCTTGGCCTTCCCGGTAACGAACAGGATCTGCTCGATGCCGGCGCGCGCCAGTTCCTCAACCACGTACTGGACCACGGGTTTTTTGCCGACCGGGAGCATTTCCTTGGGCTGCGATTTGGTGGCCGGCAGCAGGCGCGTGCCCGATCCCGCCACGGGGACGATGGCCGACGTGATCACGACTCGTGCCCTCCCAGGCTGGCGAAGTTAGTGAGTCTCGCGCGGCGCACGACACAGCAGCGGCTGCGGGGGCGCCATTCGATGCCGGCGGCCGGCATCATCCGGCCGTCGCCGGCTCGCTGGCCGGCGACGAGCGCAGGGGCGCAATCACGGGCTTGATCACCGTGACGCCGATGGCGCGAAAGGCCTGTTCCAGCCTCTGATAAGTCTCTTCGCCGGGGTAACAGCCCACGACGGCGCCGCCCGAACCGGCGAAGTTCGAGGGAACGCCGGCCGCCCGGGCCGCTTCAATCATCTCGCGGTTGCCCTCGCTGACCCGGCAGACGCGGGCGCGAAGGTCGAAATTCTCGTTCATCAGCCGGGCCAGACGCGGGATGTCCCGCTCCAGCAGCGCGGCCCGGCCTTCCTCGGCGATCCCGGCCCACCGCCGGATGGCCTCCAGCACCGCCGCGTCCCCGGACTGGTAGCGGTGGCGCAGGTCGCTGTGCAGGACTTCGGTACCCTCGCCCAGCGCGGTGCGGTAGGCAATGTACAGCGGCGGCAGCAGTCCCGGATCCAGGGCCTCGTATTCCCCGTAGCCGCGCGACTCCATCAGACGCCGGTCGAAATCCATGTAGACCAGCCCCTCGTACACCTGGATCACGCGGTCCTGCAGTCCGGCGGGCACGCCCAGTTCCCTGGTTTCCGTTTCCAGAATGAGGTTGGCCTGAATGGGCTTGGGAATGTCGATGCCGAAGAAGCGCAGGAGCGCGCGCAGGGCCGCGGTAATAATGGCGCTCGAGCCGCCCAGCCCCAGCCGCTGCGGTATGGTGGATTCGTACTCGACCGTAAAATTGCGATCGGGCAGCTCCAGGCCCTGGGCCTCGCAGTACTGGGCCAGCCGAACCAGCAAGGCCTGGATCAGGCGGACGCCGCCGTAGTAACCGCGCCAACGCGTCAGTTCACGCAATTCCGCCAGGCTCTGAAAGATGGGCGTGTCGGCGGGGCTGGCCTTGATTTCCAGCCGCGCGGACGGGTATACCAACACCCGCGCCCGAAAGTTCCGGACGATGCAGGAGATCGTTTTCCCGAAGTAGCCGTCGCTGGGATTCCCCAGCAACCCGGCGCGCGCGTAGGCGCGCGACTCGATCATCTCGGCCTCCCCAAGCGTTTCTGGAACCGCCTAGTTTACACGAATCCGCGCATGGGGTGGGCGGCATTTGGCATGGGAAGCGGAGGTTGTAGCGCCGGCAATCAAAACGCGCAGTTTTCTCATTGCGCGTCCTCCGTGGCCGCGGCCAACCCGGCGGGGCCAGCCAAAGGCCAGACACTGTAAAACTCTTTCTGGGTGAACCGCAAGAGCGCTTCCTCCATCACCTCGGCGATTTGCCGGCACCGCCGGGCATCGAGGGCGGGCAGGCAGGCGCGCAGGCAACCCTCGGCCGTCATTTCCAACTCCGGATGGAGAATGGGGCTGGTGACGCCAAGCGCGTAGCCGCGGGCTCGCGAGAAACGATCGGCCGCGGCCACGATCCTCACCAGGCCGGCTTCCCGAGAGGCTTCTTCCGGGCGGTGGTGACGCTCCAGAACCGCAACCAGGGACGCCGGGAAACGCCAGTAGATGGCGATGGCGCGCCCCAGTTCGCAGTGGTCGATTCCGAACATCTCTTGTTCCGATTTGAGCGTCTCATCGGAACCTTCGAGTGGTGGAGGCCTGGAATCCGGCAGTTCCCGCGCCGCAGCCAGCATGATGGGCAGTGCGCCGATGTCGTGCAGGAGTCCCCCCAGGTAGGCCTCTTCCGGAAGTGTGGCCGAGGTGGCCAAAGCCACCTGCTGGCTCAGCAAAGCCGTCAGCACGCAATGCTGCCAGAAGGCGAGCACCCCGCTGGCCGGCAACTCCTGCCCCAGACACTCCAACAGATGGGCGGTTAATACCAGCGTCCGCAGGCGCTCGGCGCCCAGCAGAATGCAGGCCTCGGCGATGTTGAAGACCTTTTGCGACAGCCCCCACAGCGGCGCATGGCACATGCGCGGAACCTGGGCCGCCAGGGCGGGGTCGGCGGCGACCAGTGTGCTGACCCGTTTCAGATCCACCGGAGACACGCTGAGCAGGCGGTTCAGCTCGAATACGTAGGCGGGCAGCGAGGGCAACTGCTCCACGGCCGCCAGAATGCGTGCCCGGCGCTGGCTGGTCTGATCGGCATCGCAGGCCCCCGGCGGAACGCCAGTCTGTGCAATAGGTTTCAAGCAGGCGTCGCTCTCCTGGACTCCCGGTTTCATTGCTTCCATGCTGCCTGGGCGCGGGCGGCCGCCCTCTGCCGCCCCGGCTGTTACGCCAGCCGCCGCGCCAGCGGCCGCACTGCCATCAACTGGCCAAGGCGGGCGCGCAGGCGCACCAGCACCCCGGAATGGATCTGCGAAACCCGGGATTCATGCAGGCCCAGCACCGCCCCGACCTTTTTCAGCGTCAACTCCTCGTGGTAATAAAGGTTCAGCACCTGCCGCTCGCGCGGCGGCAGCTCGCTGATGACCCTGGCCAGAAACCTCTTCATTTCGGAGCGCCAGCAAAGAAAAAAGGGGCCGTCCTGCAGCGCGTCGGGGATGTAGTGGCACAGATCGCCTTCCGGTTCCTGCGCGTCGTTGTAGGTGACCAGGACGCCGAGATCCAGCCCGCGCAGGTCGCCGAGCAGTTGCTGCAGCTCGCGCAGTTCCATGTTCAGCTCGGAGGCCAGCTCCGATTCGCTGGGCGCGCGGCCCAGCTCGGCCGCCAGCTTGGTAGTGGCCTGCTCGATCTGCCGCGCCTGCCTCCGCAACTGGCGCGGACTCCAATCCCATTCCCGCAAGCTGTCCAGGATCGCGCCCCGAATTCGATGCCGGGCATAGGACTTGAACTGCACCTTCTTGTCCGGGTCGTACTTGTGAAGCGCGTCGATCAAACCCAGCGCGCCGGCCTGCAGCAGGTCCTCGAACGGCACGTGGGGCGGGAGACGATCGTGGATGCGACGCGCGATGTAGCGGACCTGCGGCAGTTCCGCCATCAGCAGGCGCTCTGGTTCGGCCGTGTCCATCCCCGAAACTGCTGCGTAGGCTTCCGTGGCTGCTCTCATGAATTCCATCCTTGCCTCGCCAGATTGAAGAAGACCAGCACGCCCAACGGCAGCCCTTCCAGAGTTCGCGACAAGCAGGTTCGGATTTGCCCGTTTTCCTCCAGGCTGCGGAAGAGTTCCTGGTTGGTCACTTCCAATTTCCGCCGCAGGCGCATCATCTCCACTTGCAGTTGGCGGTAAGAAGTCTTTAATGATCCGGTGGCCTGCGTGAAGAACTCGAACGCCTGCCTCAGGCCATGGGCGCTGACCCGCATGGCCGGTTTTCGTGTGGGTTGTTTTTGCCGGGCGACGGCTGAAGTTGCCATGCCTGGCTGACAAAAGCACGTGGAATGCCAACGGGAAGGCAACTCTCCTGAAGCTTTCTTAATGGACGCGGGCCGTGGACGTTCTTCTCCCGTTTCGGCATCGAACACCCGCTTGGCCCCGCGTGAGCCTTGTAGTAGAGTCCTGGTGGTGAAGTGCGATGCTGTTCCATAGAGAATCGCGGGAGCAGCGGTTCCGCAAGCTGGCGCGGCGCATCGAGGAGGTGCGCCGCAACGACGAAGCCGAGGCCCTCCGCCGCTCCCAGATCGCCGAAGAGCGCATGCGGGCGCTGGGCATGTTGTGGGAGATCTGCCGTAACTTTGCCGATCATCTCAACCGCCACATCGAGCAGGAGCGGGTGGACCTGGCGCCTCCCGACCCGCCCGCGGACATCAACGAGGACAGTTCTGTGCAGTTGCTTCTGAACCTGCGCGGCCGCGTGCTGCTGCTCGACATCCGGGTTCCTTCCAACCTCGTGTCCACCGACAACTTCCGTAAGCCTTACATCCTGGAAGGCGAAGTGCGCTTCTTCAATCAGAAGCTGCTGGACGAAGAGCGCGTCGAGGAACACGCCGTGTTTTTCTGCCATGAGGAAACCCGGCAGGGCGCCTGGATGTATTGGAACAGCCGCTCTTACACCTCCGGGCGCCTGGATGAAGACTACCTGGCCGGCCTGCTCGAACAAATCCTCTAAAGAAGTGACAAGTGACGAGCCGTGGGATGTGGTTCTCATCACTTGTCACTCATCACTCATCACTTCGCTGCTTCTTGCGGTATTCTGGAATTTGGTGGTCTGGGACCTGGGCATTCCCTGTCCAAGGACGTGAATCGATGAGCAAAGGCATTCACCGCGCGGCGGTGCTGGGAGCCGGCGTGATGGGCTCGCGGATTGCCGCCCACCTGGCGAACGCCGGGATACCCACCCTGTTGCTGGACATTGTTCCCGCCGAATTGAACGACGCCGAGCGCAAGTCCGGGCTGACGCTGGAATCGCCCCGGGTAAGGAACCGGATGGTGACCGCCGGGATCGAGGCGGCCAGAAAAGCCAGGCCGGCCGCGTTCTTTGTCCCCGAGAACGCCGCCTTCATCCAGGCGGGGAACTTCGACGACGACCTGGGCCGGGTGGCTGAGGCCGACTGGATCATCGAAGCGGTGGCCGAGAACCTGGACATCAAGCGCGCCCTGCTGGCCCGCATAGAAAAGCTGCGCCGCCCCGGCGCCATCGTCTCCACCAACACCAGCGGGCTGCCGGTGAATCTGGTGGCCGCAGGGCTGGGCCAGGAGTTGCGCCGCCATTTTCTGGGCACGCATTTTTTCAACCCGCCGCGCTACCTGCACCTGCTGGAGCTGATTCCGGGGCGCGACACGCTGCCTGAGGTCACCCGGGCCCTCTCCGAGTTCTGCGACCGCCGCTTGGGCAAGGGCATCATCGTCGCCAAGGACACGCCCAATTTCATCGCCAACCGCATCGGGACCTTCTCCATGATCAGCGTCGTCCGCGCCATGCTCGAGGAGGGGCTGACGATCGAGGAAGTGGATGCCATCACCGGCCCGGCCATCGGCCTGCCAAAAACCGCGACGTTCCGCCTGCTGGACATGGTCGGGCTGGACACCGTGGTTCACGTCATCCGCAACCTCCATGACAACGCTCCGCGGGACGAGCGCCGCGACCACTACTCGGTCGCGCCGTTCATGGACGAGATGGTCAGGCGCGGCTGGATCGGCGAGAAGGCCGGCCAGGGCTTCTACAAGAAGGTGACGAAGGGCGGCGCGGAGAGTGAAATCCTGGCGCTCGACCTGGCCTCGATGGAATACCGGCCGCTGCGGAAACCGAAGTTTCCGGTTCTGGACGTGGCCAAGAACGTGGACGACACCTCCGAGCGGCTCCGGCTGGTGCTCAATTCCGAGGAGCGCGCCGGCCGCTTCGCCTGGAGGGCCTGGAGCGAGGTGTTCCTCTACGCGGCCATCCGCGTCCCGGAGATCAGCGACCGTATCGTGGAGATCGACCAGGCCATGGAATGGGGCTTTGCCTGGGAAATGGGCGTGTTTCGGATGTGGGACGCCCTGGGTGTGGTTACCAGCGCCGGCCGGCTGGAGAAGGAAGGCCGCGCCCTGCCCGGCAACGTCGCCCGCCTGCTGGCCTCCGGCGCCACGACCTTCTATCGTCGGCAAAACGGGCGAACCGAGTATTTCGATTTCGGCGGCGCATGGTACCGGCCGGTCGAAGAGCCGGCCGGCGTCATCGTGCTGGCCGGCGAGAAAGAGCGCTCGCGCCTGATCAAGAAGAACTCCGGCGCCGGCTTGATCGACCTGGGCGACGGCGTCTGCTGCCTCGAGTTCCATTCCAAAATGAACGCCATCGGCGCCGACATCGTCGGCATGATGCAGGCCGGGCTGGAAGAGACGGCAAAGAACTTCGAAGCCATGGTCATCGCCAACCAGGGCGCGAACTTCTCGGTCGGCGCCAACCTGATGCTGTTGCTGATGGGCATCCAGGGCCAGGAGTGGGAGGAGATCGATTTGATGGTGCGCCAGTTCCAGGCCGCCAACATGGCGCTGAAGACCTCGCCGAAGCCGGTGGTGGTGGCGCCGTTCGGCATGGCGCTGGGCGGCGGCTGCGAGATTCCGCTGCACGCCGCCCGCATCCGGGCGCACGCCGAGCTGTACATGGGGTTGGTGGAGACGGGCGTGGGGCTGATCCCGGCCGCCGGCGGCTCCAAGGAGATGGCGATCCGCGCCGACGAGATGACCGGGCCGGGCGAAGACGTTTTAGAGAACATCAAGACGCTGTTCGAGCAGACGGCCCTGGCCAAGGTAACGACCAGCGCCGAGGAGGCCCGCCGCTTCCGCTTCCTCCGCCCCGCCGACTCCATCAGCATGAACCGCGACCGGCTGGTGGCCGATGCCAAGGCCGTCGCCCTCCACATGGCGCGCGACGGCTACCGCCCCGTCCTGCCCCGCACCGACATTTCCGTGCCCGGCGAGTCCGGTTTGGCCTTGATCAAGCTCGGCCTGCACCTGGCGCGGGAAGGCCGCTTCATCACCGATTACGACGTGACGGTGGCGCACAAGCTGGCTTATGTCATGTGCGGCGGCAACCTGAGCGGCTACTCGAAGGTCGGCGAGCCGTACCTGCTGGAACTGGAGCGCGAGGCCTTCCTGAGCCTCTGCGGCGAGAAGAAGACCCAGGAGCGCATCGCACACATGCTGAAGACGGGCAAACCGCTGCGGAATTAATAGCTCAGCTAAGCGTAGAGCTTGACGCATAGCTATGGCGAGAGCTATGCTGGATGAGGAGGAGGCCGTTTATGCCTTATGTGGATCCAGCGACGGTCATGTCCCCAAGGAAGCTCATCCGCAATGTCGATGTCTTGTACGGAGATGAGACGACGGGATGGTCTGCAGCCTGGCTTGATTGGGACGGTGATCGCGTCCTGGGAATCCGACGGAACGGCGGGGACAATTCAGGTCTGGGGGTGCCTCAGTCTCGGGGCAAACCGACCTGGTTCGTCGTTCCGCAAGAACTCCAGCAGGCGCTGCTTGACCGTATCGAGCAGTTGACCCTGCTGGAAGGCTACCGGGAGATGGCCAACGACGCCGAGCACGAAGCGGAGGCCCTTGAGTGGTCCGAGGCACTCATATCCGATGCAACCCATCAAGAGAGGTGATGTGTGGCGGGTCTCGTTCGATCCGTCGGTCGGCGGCGAGATTCAGAAGACTCGTCCGGCAGTCGTCTTAAGCAACAACACGGCCAATTCCGTTCTAAACCGCGTCGTCGTAGTCCCGTTCACAAGCCAGACCGCCAGGGTTTATCCAAGCGAAGTTCTGGTAACGGTAGGTGAACGGAAGGTCAAAGCGATGGGCAACCAGATCACCACCATGTCCAAGCAGCGGCTCGTCCACTGGATGGATTCGCTGTCGGCCGACGACCTAATTGCCGTTGAGGACGCCGTTTTGGTGCACTTGGGAATCCGCCGGTGACCGGAGCTCTCGCATCGAGTGGCGGAGGTGGATGTTGTTGTTGCGACCGGCACACGGTTGGTGCGTTCTAAGCATGGGGGGGGCCTGATGAAGGAAGCTGTTATCGTTGCTGTGGCGCGCACCGCGGTGGGGAAGGCGTTCCGCGGCACGCTGCGCACCACGCGGCCCGACGACATGGCCGCGGCCGTGATCGCCGAGCTGCTGAAACGGACGCCGGGCCTGGACCCGGCCGAGATCGAAGACGTGATCCTGGGCTGCGCCATGCCGGAGGCC
>JAPKYU010000680.1 GCA_026394175.1 Acidobacteriota bacterium
GAACAGCAGCTCCCACTCGGGGGTCAGGCTGTAAGCGGGCGCACCGAAGATGGTGCATGGCCGGGCCTCGTTCCAGAGGTCGTCCACGGCCCTGCGGTCGCTCGCGCCGCCGCGCAGAAGCCACCAATGCAGGTCGACCGTACAGCGGGGGGAGCCCCGCTTGGAAAGGCAATACTCGATGCCGCCCCCTACAAGATGGCGAGCAAAGAAATCCAGCGGGAAGCAACCCTCATATCCATCCGCTGTGAGAACACGAGCGGCATCGACCGCGCGGTCGGGAGGGACCATCAAATCCAAATCGGCGCAGGCGCGCAGGGTGTAGTCGCCGTAGAGGCGCTGAGCCAGCCACGGACCCTTTAGCGGAATGGCGGGAATGCCGGCGGAATCGAGTAGGCGAAGCAAGCGCCGCAACTCCTGGACCAGAAACAGTTGCCGGGCGGTGTTGGCGCGGCAGAGATCGTTCATGCGAGCGCGGGCGTCGGCCGGCACGCCGGGGAAGCCGAGCGTCTCCAGATTCCGCCGGAACAGCGGAAGAATCTCCTGCTCGAGGGCGCGGGCGATGAGGCGAGACCAGAAGTCAGGCTGTAGGCTGTAGGCTGTAGGCTGTGGGCGGGAAACTGCAGGCTGTAGGCTGTAGGCTGTAGGCTGTGGGCTGGAAACTGCAGGCTGTAGGCTGTAGGCTGTAGGCTGTGGGCTGGAAACTGCAGGTTGCAGGAGCAACTGGCGGGCTTCCGCTTCCTGTTCCGCGCTGACCTGGCCGCGGCAGAGCAGCAGGAGGAGGCGGTCTTCGGGGCAGGCCGCAGGCTGTAGGCTGTAGGCTGTAGGCTGTAGGGAGTCAAACATTGGACTCTCATGAACAAAAGGTCCCGGTCATGAGGCGCAACAGGCGGACCAGGCGCCGGGCCGGGGGGTAGGTCCAGCGGTTGAGAGCCGAGAAGTGCGCCAGCAGCCAGCCCAGCGCTTCCCGGGCCGGGGACTCGAGGTCGATGCCGCGGCCGCCGCGCTCGATCCGGATGACGCGTCCGAGCACGTGACTGGCGGCGACCGGCGCGTCGGGGGAAGGCACGGCGTCGCCGCGCGTGACCAGCAATAGCTCGTTCTGCTCTTGAACCTTGCCGACCACCCGGTGGGCGAGGAACGAACCGCCGGAGCGGTAGAAAACCACCTGGCCGCGGCGGATCTTTGCGGCGTCCACCCGGCGGACGGTGAGGATGTCGCCGTGCCGGATCCAGGGATTCATGCTGCTGCCCAGCGCCCGGAAGCGCATGACGCCGTAAGCCCGCAGCAACTGCAGCAAAAGCTCGGCCCGCGGGTCGCGGGCGGTGTCTGCCGCTCGATCTTCTCGGGGCACGGGCGGTTGCGCGTCGAAGTTCATGTCCCACGACCCAATTCAGGGCTTCTTTCCAATACCACCTCTTCGCCTTTTGCCTTCTCGCCGGTGTTTATCACGTCGCTAGTCCGGCTAATTCACCACGGACGAACAGGGATGAAGTCGCCGTGACGACAGGAACGCGCCTCCGGCCAGGCATTTAGGGGGGAAGAAGCATGCCGGCCGGGCAAGCAGCTCGGAGGCCGCGGCGCTGGGTGACAGCTTTCCTGCTGCCCGGCGCTGTGATGCGGCGAGTTGCGAGCCGCTGAACACCAGGTGTTCGCGTCCTCCGTGTTCATCCGTGGTGAATGTCATAAAGTCCAAGGTCAACGTCCAAGGTCGGGCCGGAGGCCGGAGGCGGAAGGCAGAAGGCGGAAGGCAGTAGGCAGAAGGCTGTGGGCTGTGGGCTGTAGGCTGTAGGCGGCGAACACTTCTTGCCGCTTTCTGCGTTCTGCTTCCGCATTGTCAAACAGTCTGTGAGACATGCGCTATGTCCCGCGGTACCGCTTCGGCCGGCGATGACAGCAAGGCGGCGGGAGTGACCGCCAGGCCGGCGCAGAAAGCAAACCAGGCGGCATTGGCCGGAATCCGCAGGTTGAAGTCGGAGAAACTGTGGACCAGCAGGCCGATGCAGCCAAGCGTAGCGCCAAGGCGAAGACCGTCCAAGGGCCGAGGTTCAAGTGACGAGTGACGAGTGACGAGTGATGAGTCCGAGAGCAGTGACGAGTGACGAGTGACGAGTGACCAGAAAAAGACAACAAGGGCGCAGAGGACCAGGAGGGCGCCGACCAGGCCGGTTTCCGCCAGGGCCTCGGCATAGTCGTTGTGAGCGTGGTCCCATAACAGGTCGCTGGGCGTGCGGCGATACCGCGGCGCCACAATTTCATAGCTGCCCAAACCCGTTCCCAGCCAGGGGTGCGCCCGGAACATGCGCAGGCCGGCGAGCGCCGCTTCCTTGCGGTCGGCGAGCATCTCGTCATAAGAAACGCCAACGCCAAACACCGTTGCCAGGCGGCGCGAAATGTGTCCGGGTTCAATGTACAAGAACAGCAGGGCAGCCGAGAGCAGGGCTAGCGCGACCGCCAGGCGCGGTGACGAGTGACGAGTGACGAGTGACGAGTAATGAGTCAAATGCGAATTGCGGATTGAAGACCATAGGATGGCGGTGAACACTACGATCTCGGCCAGCAGGGCGAGGAAGCCGCCGCGCGAGCCGGAAAGCAGCAAGGAGGCGATCAGCACCACCACGGCGAAACCAAACAAGGGCCGCCGGGGGTTGCTCTTGGGCAGCCAGAGAACATAGGCGGCGGCCAGCGGAATCAGCATCTCCATCAGTCCCGCATAGTGGTTGTGGTTCACGTAGGGCCCGCACACCCAGCCGCCCCAGCGCGGACTGATCGTCCAGTAAATCAGGCCGCGGCTGGTGAAAAACTGAACCATGGCGAACAGGCCCAGGGCGAAGGCGTAAACGGAGATGACCAAAAGCAGTGATGAGTGATGAGTGATGAGTGACGAGCCGGGGCCTGACACCTGACACCTGACACCCGACACCTGGAACAACTGGGCCGCGAGGAAGAAGAAGATGAGGTAGGCGGCCAGCTTCACCAGGGCCTCGCGGGTGGCCATGGGATCGAGCGTCAGGCGGCCGGCATACTGGACGGCGGCCAGCAGGAAGAACAGCGCGGCCGGCACGTAGAGCGGCGACCATGCGATGCGCAGCTCGCCCTGCAAAATGTTCCCGGCGGCCCACAAAAGCAACGCCAGCAGGGCCGCGAACGCCAGCGACGCCCAGGCCCAGGGCTGGACGGCGCCAAAGGCCAGCGGCGCGGCCAACAGCGCGGCCAGCAGCAGGAACCGCGCGGCGGAGAAAGCCAGTGGCGAGCGATCACTCCCGAAGGGCAGTGACGAGTGACGATCCCGGCTGCGCCGGGACAGGGCGCCAAGTGACGAGTGCGGGTCGGGCTTACCGGCAGCGACGCTCATGGGGCAGGCATTAATCAGAATAATTCACCACGGATCCCGCAGGGCGGGACGGACCATCCGCAGATTGCGCAGATTGGTTTCCGGGGTTCAGCGCCGCTTGACGGCCGGCGCGGGCCGCGGCGGCGGCGGGCTGGTCTGTGGCGCCGGGGCTGCTACATCCGGCAAGAGCGTCAGCGTTACTTCCTCTTGGACGGCGCGGCGCATCAAATGCTTTCCGACGTAGCCGCCAAGAAAACCCAACGCCATGCCTCCGACGATGGGACCGATTCTTCCCGGCTGCCCATCAGCGCGAATGCCTTGGGCGGCCTGCTTGCCGATGGCCGCGCCGCCAAAACCGAAGCCTGTCCCGCCCAGGAGGTTGCCGAGAAAGTCCAGCTTGCCGCTGCGCTTGGGACGGCGAAAGTTCACCATTTGAATCTTGGTGACCGGCAGCTCGAGGCGGTCGGCGCCCTTTCGGACGACGACCTTCTCTTCGTCGGCGGCCACCACTTTACCCCGCACCACTTTGAAGTCGGCGGTGGTGATGTTGACCGTTTTGTTCAAGATCTGGGGGGCCACCAGGTAGGGCTCGACCTCTTCCTTCACTTGGGCCCAAACGCCCGGCGCCACCAAGAACAAGGTCAGGATGCTGACACAGGAAATCTTCATAAGCTGATTCTCCTTCACGCTGCTTGGCACACAGT
>JAPKYU010000523.1 GCA_026394175.1 Acidobacteriota bacterium
CGCCTATGGCATGACGCGCGAGCACATGACCGATGATCAGCGCTCCGCGGCCACCCGCCCCGACGTGCTCGTCTACCAGACCGACGCGCTGGCTGAGGATGTCACGGTGGCCGGGCCGGTCTCGCCCGACCTGTACGTCTCCACCACCGGCACCGATTCGGATTTCGTGGTGAAGCTGATCGATGTCTACCCGAATGACACGCCGGATAACGAACCCTCCGGCGGAGTCCGCATGGGCGGCTATCAGCAGCTTGTCCGCGGCGAAGCCATGCGCGGCCGCTTCCGCAACAGCTACGAGAAGCCGGAGCCATTCGTGCCGGGCAAGGTGGCGCGCATCCGCTACACCATGCCCGACGTCTTTCATGCCTTCCGGCGGGGGCACCGGATCATGATTCAGATCCAAAGCAGTTGGTTTCCGCTGGTGGACCGCAATCCGCAAAAGTTCGTCGATATTTACAAGGCCAAGGCCGAGGATTTTCAGAAGGCCACCCAGCGCGTGTATCGCGCGCCGGGCAACGCCTCGTCGGTTACGCTGCTGGTGCTGAAATAGAGGCGAACAGTTCCGCGCAGCGGAATGAGAAGCCGGGGAGCACATCCTCGCCGCTCACCTCGTCGTCGCCGGCATAGACATGGGCGTCGCCGGAAGGGCGATGAACGGTGACTGTCTGTGTCTGAGGGTCGATGATCCAGACGAGGCGGGCCCCCGCTGCCAGGTACTCGCACGTCTTGGCCTGGACTTCGCCGGCCCTATCTGTGGGGGACAGGACTTCGCCGGCGAGGTCGGGAGCGCCGGCGAAAAACCCCTCGCTTCCCGCGCCGATCAGCCGCGCAGCGGCTACGAAGGCAACATCCGGGCCGCGCACGATATCAGGATCGCGGGCAAGGATGAATCCCCATTCGGTTCCGACTGCTCCCATCTTTTTGTCGGTCGCGTATTGATAAATCCAGTGCAGCAACCGGGCCACAAGGCGCGCGTGTCTTCCGCCAACGGGGGACATCTCGATCAATTCTCCTCGAACCAACTCGGTCCGCCGGGTGTCTCCAAGCTCCCAGAGTTGCTCGGCCGTCATCAAGGTTTGAACCTCGCCCATGGGCAGAGTATAGCATTGGAAAGCGTTGTACCTCCGGTGGTCTCGCCTGGCGGAACGCCAGCGGTACAACGGGGGCCGGTCGGCGAGACGCCAGCGGTACAATATCGGTGGACGAAAATGAAAAAGCAGATCATCTGCATTTTGTGTTTAGCCGCGCTGATTGCTTTGGCGGCGGCAGCTCAACAGCGCGAACCAAGCCTGCGGCCGATCGTGCGGGGGCGGCGGGCGGCGGTGGCGGCCGGCACGCCCTATGCCACGGAAGCGGCCATGCGCCTGCTGCACCAGGGCGGCAACGCCGTCGATGCCGGCGTGGCGGCCACCTTCGCCGCCGCCGTCACCGAATACACGCACTTCGGGTTCGGCGGCGAAGCGCCGATCCTCGTCCGCGCCAACGGCCGCATGTACGCGGTCAGCGGCGTGGGCACCGC
>JAPKYU010000570.1 GCA_026394175.1 Acidobacteriota bacterium
AACACACGCTGTCCGCTGCGGAACCAGACCTCCGCGGTTATGGGATGCTTCATTCCGGCAGGGAACGCCTCGCCGCGGCTCCATGCGAGGGGCAATTCCTGCCATTTCCCCTCTGCCCCCGCCGCGCGCACGGGGAATGCCACGGAGTTCGGCACGAAGTAGTTCATCACCGACATTTCCACGGGCTTGGTGTCGTAGCCGTACACCCAGGTAAGCTCCCCGTCGCAGACGATCCGGCGCGGCTCGAAGGTGAGCGTCTGCCTGTAATCCAACAATTTTTCGCCGGCAGGGCCCAGCAGCCTCCCGAACCCGGTGGACCGGCCCTTGATCTCGACAGTGATTCGGGTGGCTGTCCGCTCAACCACTCTCGCGCTCTCGACGGTGCCTCCTCTTTTGATCAGTGCCCTGGAGTTTTGACCCGGCGTGCGCGGGTCGCCTGTCCGGCCGTTCATAAAAAGGTTGAACATCCCGGTAAAGCCGCCATTGTCAGCGACCAGGTTGGGTCCGCCGGAAAGGTGCAGGGCTGTCGCCACGCCACCTTGCTTGAGATCGAGCTTGATGCGCCAGGCCGGGCGCGCGGCATGCGAAACGACGATCGCTTCCGGCGTTTCCTGGATCGTCAACTGGGCAAAAGCTGTCGCGGAGGCGCCGGCCGCCGCTATTAGCGCGAGCAATAAGAAAGTCCTCAATGGTTTAACCTCCTGGGCAGCGAGCTTCCCTTCGCCACCTGTCCTGTCCGGCGGCCGCCGCACACCACACCTTGTATCTTGCCAGCGCATCCCATGACAATGAGATTTGCGGACAATAAATTGTGATTTTGCGACAACGCTCCATGCCGGGTAGGGGCCGGCCCTTTTCGAAGCCGGGTAGAACGCCTGCCGAAGGCCGGCAAACGCGTGTCTTGTTGCTGGTGGAATCTTCGCGTTCGGTCGGACGCGGCCTGCTGGGCGGCATTGCCGCCTACGTTCGCGCTCACCGCAATTGGTCGGTGTTCTACCAGGAGCGGGGCCTGGGTGACGGACCTCCTCCCTGGCTGGCGGATTGGGAGGGCGACGGGATCATCGCCCGGGTTGAGAATCTCCGCCTCGCCAGAGCGATCCACCGCCTCAACCTGCCCAGCGTGGAACTGCGCGGACGCTCCCGCCTGCCGGGCGTGGTGACCTTCGGGTCCAATCAGCAGTCAGTCGCCCGCATGGCGGCGGAGCATCTGTTGGAGCGTGGCTTTCGCCGGTTCGCCTTTTGTGGATTCGGCGGCGCCGACTACTCGGAGAGCCGTCTCAGGTACTTCCGTGACTACCTGGCGGCCCGCGGCTACCAGGTGCAATCCTATAGTACGCCTCACAATCCCGAAACGTTCGCGACGCCGGCCAGGGAAGCGGAGGCTCTCGTACGCCCGGAGGCGCTCGGCGCCTGGTTGGCGGCGTTGCCCAAACCCGCTGGAGTTTTCGCGTGTAATGATGTCTGCGGCCAGCAGCTGCTGAATATCTGCCGGCAAATCGGCATCCCCGTGCCGGAGCGGGTGGCGGTGATCGGTGTGGATAATGACCTGACACTCTGTGAGCTCTGCGATCCTCCCCTGTCCAGTATTGTGCTGGACACTTGCCGCATCGGCTTCGAAGCGGCCGCGCAATTGGACCGCTTGATCCAGGGAGAACGCCCGGAATCTCTCAGCACGCTGATAGAACCCCTGGGCGTTCAGATGCGCCAGTCAACAGATGTTGTCGGCGTCGAGGACGCGCAAGTAGCTTCGGCCCTTCGCTTCATTCGCTTACACGCCTGCGACGGAATCCAGGTAGAGGCGGTGGCGCGGCATGCTGCCTGGTCGTGCCGTACACTGGAGAGGCGGTTTCGAGCGCTGATCCGGCGAACAGTGAAGGAGGAGATCATCCGCATCAGGATCGAGCGGGTTAAACACCTCCTTGTCGAAACGGAGTACCCGCTGGCTCAGATCGCCGAGATCGCAGGCTTCGAGCATCCCGAGTACCTGAACGTGCTTTTCAAGCGCGAGACCGGCCAGCGGCCAGGGGAATACCGGCGCGTCTGGGGCCAGTTTGGCCGCAACCACCCCGTAACGTCCAAAAACTCAAGTCGAGGACAGCCCCGGCCAAGAACGCCGCCGTGTGAATCAGATCTCGTCTGGGAGCAGCGGATCGTCAGGCAAGTCAATTAACATCCAGCGAAAAGGATATTCAATTTCTGGAAGCAGGCAGGTCGGCGCTCGTCTGAGATCCTCCAGACTCAATCAGCCACTCGTCGGATCTGCCCGATGCAACCAGTCCAGAAACGGCTGGGCCGGCACCACTGCGATCGCTGTTCCCGTGATGGTGATCATCCAGTCAGCACCTGATTTCCTTCCCCCTCAGGCTGCCTGCCGATAATAGTAGTTCAGCATCCCGCCCAGTCGCTCGTGGCGCCGGATTGCTCCACTATTTCCAGCGTGGCATTCATCCCGAATGATCAAACGGTTGCCAAGTCCCTGGTGGTTTCGCTCGCCATGATAATGGGCCACGAATTCGTGAATCGCCTTTCGCAGCGAACCTTCGCCGAATAGGATCATCCGGTCCAAGCAAGATTCCTTGATAGTTCTGACGAAACGCTCTGCGTGGGCATTCAGATTTGGAGAGCGAGGCGGCAGCTTCACGGACTTCACTCCGCTGCCGCTCAGCGTCCCGAGAAACTCCGTGGTGAACAACGGGTCGCGGTCATGGATCAAATATCGCTTCCCCGTCAGGAACCCGCCTCCATCATCGCAGAGATTGCGGGCTACCTGACCCATCCAGATCCCATCTGCCTTGGTCGCCATGCCAGCGATCTCCACGCGCCGAGTGGATAGGTCGATCAGAAAGAGCACGCTGAACCTGGTTAAGCCCGACCGTGTCCACACTTCGACGGTGAAGAAGTCCGCTGCCACGATCACCTCCCAGTGGCGGCTCAGAAACTCTTTCCAGGTCGTCTTCCTGTTGCGCTCCGGCGCCGGTTCCAAACCGTGCTCCTTGAGAATGTCCGCGATGGTGCCGCGCGCCACCTCGTGACCCAGATTGGCCAGCGCCCCCTGGATCCTCCGGTATCCCCAATCCCGGTTCTCGATGGCCATGCGAACCACGAGCTTTTCAATCCCATCACGAGTTCGGGGGCGGCCAGGGCCGCGCTGCTGGCTGCCATCGTATTTGTCGGCGATCAGCTTCCGGTGCCAGGCCAGAAGAGTCTCAGGCGTGACGATTGTCGCCACGTCCCGAAGGATCCGACGGCCAAGCAACTTGGCCTTGGCTGCCAAGCGCCGGCGCTGGTCGTCGTTCAGATGGAGACGCTTGCCTCCGAGTTGCTCTCGGAGCAGTCGGTTCTCTTCGCGGAGATAGTCGATCGCATCGCGCTGCTGCTGGCCCAACCAACCGGCGATGGAAACCAGCAGCAGTCGGAACGGGTCGAAGGTCCGGCGCATGGGGCAGCATAACAGCAGGAACCGCCGTAACGGGTTCTGCAACTCGCACGATCTGAAGTAGATCGAGTTTTTGGACACTTCGAGGAAATGGCAAAAATTAGGCACGACCAAAAGACAGGGGTTGATCCCGGCCCTGGCATTGGTGGAAGTTGTTTAGGAAAAAGAAAAAGATGGCGCGCCCGGAGAGACTCGAACTCCCGACCTACTGGTTCGTAGCCAGTCGCTCTATCCAACTGAGCTACGGGCGCGCTATTTCAAGTGTAGCGAGGCGGGCGTGGTTCGTCAACCGGTAAGCGCGAGAGAGACTGGAGGCTGGAGGCAGAAGGCAGAAGGCGGAAGGCGGAAGGCGGAAGGCGGAAGGCAGAAGGCGGAAGGCGAAAGGCGGAAGGCAGAAGGCGAAAGGCAGAAGGCAGAAGGCAGTAGGCGGAAAGCGGAAGGCAGAAGGCAGAAGGCGGAATACATATAG
>JAPKYU010000352.1 GCA_026394175.1 Acidobacteriota bacterium
GGAGCGGGGCAACGAACCGTGACCTTCGCTTTTCAGCCGGTCACGAAACTTCCGCATGCTGTCTCCGGAAGTGAAAAAGGCCGCAGCGCCATGGCTGCCGACGGAAGTGAGCCCAGAGAAGATGATGATCGTGTGACCATCGTCGGCCTCTTTGTTGCTGGGCAGCACCGTAATTAGGCCGAAGGCTTCGCGGTATTCGCGGCGGATGCTCGGCGGCGGGGAAGACCCCGTCGGAGTCTGTGGGCCACGGTTCATCGAGACAACGTCGCTGCCGTCCGGGTCCAGGGCAGTCACCCAGGGCGTCCCCTCCAGCAGACCGGATGCAGCCCGGCTGAACCAGGGCGCGCCGAAAAGAACCACGCTGCTCTTGCGCATGGCGGAGAGCAGGAAGTTGCTTTCCGTTAGAATGCGGAATCTGACGCCGAGGCTCTGAAGCGTGCCAACCACACGCGCCAGGCCCTGTACGTCGCTCACATTCACCGCCTTCTGAACAACTTGCATTTCAAGCGTGGCGTCCGGCGCCAGCGGGCGGAAGCGGCCAAAAAACGGATAGATTTCCTGCGGCGCCGGCAGCCGGGGCGTCCCCTGCGCAGCAATGCCCCTATTTGCGGCCTCCGAGTCGGCCGACTTTGGAAAAACCATCAGGTGAAGCGGAGTGGCAACGCAGATCAGCACCTCGCCGTCCTTCTGGACCAAGGGCGCCCACGCCTGGCGCACCGCCGGGTCAAGCTCGGCCGCTGGACGGCGGACTAACAGCAGAAGAACGATGCCGGCAAGAAGCGCCCCGAGGATGAATCCGCCCGCCCAGGCACGGATCGGAATTCCCGAGCCCGCCATCAGACTGGTCGGGGATCCCAGTTCCGACGGCCTCCCCGGCTCAACCGTGGTGTGCTTGAATGCGACGAACCGGGGAGTGTAAGAACCCTTCGGCAGCTCGATCCGCAGCCTGGGTTCGGGACACTCCGCGCTGTAGAATCTCTGGATTCGCTGGCGCAGTTCGTGGGCGCGGGTGCGCACGGAGGAGTCCTCGGTCGGCGAGAAGTCCTCGCGGCGGCCCAGCGCCTCCACTCCGATCATGTATTCGGTCAGCTCCGCGCCCCGTCCCGCCATCTCCATCTCGCAGATGAAGGCCAGAAAGGAGCGCAGTTGTTCGGAACGCGCAAACGTCTGACTTTTCAGCAACGCTTCCAGCGCCGCGCGCTTCTCCTCGTCGGTCGGCGCGGCAACGGGCTCCGAGTTCTCCAAATCCCGCACGGCTCGATTCTACAACGGGTTAGGCCCACTCGTAACGTGCCCTTAACATTCTCTCAACGTTTAGAGACTTGCGTGCGACCATGTGCAGCGGGCATCATGCGCTCGATCATGACCGAAATAGAGTCGCGAGCGGGAGCGAGCGGGTGCCCTGACAAGCTGAGCGCGGCGCACGCGCCGTCTCGCTTGCGCTCGCGGCTCTGTTGCGGTCGGCTTGGAGGGCAGCCATGCGCCGAATCGTCTTTCTGATGCTGTTGCTGGGGATTGTGAGCGTGCCGCTGTCGGCACAACTGGACCGCGGCACCGTTACCGGAGTCATCACCGACCCGAGCGGGGCCGTCATTCCAGGCGTCCAGATCTCGATTCGCAACACCGCTACGTCGGCCACGTATCGGTCGAGTTCCAATGAGGCAGGGCAATACACGGTGCCCAACCTGCCCGTCGGTGACTACCAGCTCATCTTCGACTCTTCCGGCTTCAAAAAGCTCATCAGGAGCGGCGTCGCGGTCGGAGTGGGGGCGGTGCTGCGGGTGGACGTTCAAATGCAACTGGGCGCAACGGCCGATTCCGTCGAGGTGACCGCCGAGCTTCCGCGGCTACAGACAGACACGCCGGAAGTGGGCACGACGCTGTCAAACAGGTCGCTGGTCGACCTGCCGCTCACCTTTGCCAACGGCCGCCGCCCGGAAGCGTTCGCTTACGCTGTGACGCCCGGTGTGCAGGGAACCACGCAACTGAGCCACATCAATGGATCGACCGCCTACTCGAAGGAGATGCTGGTGGACGGCGCTTCCGTCACGGTGAACCAGAGCGGTGACTACAATGCCGCCGCAATCTCCATCGAAGCCATCCAGGAGTTCCGTGTCCAGACCAGCGGTGTCCCCGCTGAGTACGGACGCACACAGGCAGGCGTCTTCAACTTCGTCATGAAATCGGGCAGCAAC
>JAPKYU010000127.1 GCA_026394175.1 Acidobacteriota bacterium
CCGGGCCAGCAGCCGGAACTCCTGCAGAACCATCTGCCTGCGACGGGGACCCATGCTGTTCCACGCCGGGAAGATCTCAATTCGAATCGTCTCGCGCGCCGAAAAAGGCAGGCTGTGAAAGATCTCGAATCGCTCCTTGAAGAGCCTCCGCTCCTGCGGGGTCATGGCAGTCATGCGCCGCAGGTTCAGGCGGACCTCCTGTTGCTGCATGGGGGACATGCCCCTAAACCGGGGGCTGGCCTGCAGGATCTTCTGCTGTTCTTCCGGCGGCTTCTCCGCCAGCATGAAGAGGAAGCCCATCAGCGGACCTCCGGGCCAGGGAGGCATGGGGTGGTGGTGCCCGCGCCCACGGGGCGGAGGCATGTTGGGCGGCCGGAAATCGCCGGGACGCCCCAACGGGCCAAGCATGCGGTCTCTCTGCAACTGCCGGGGGTCAGGCGGACCAAGCAAAGGGTTCCCCGGCGGCAGCCGGGAGCCAGGCGGCGGACCGAGTAGGGGATTCCCCTGCAATTGTCGGGGAACTGGCGGTGGGCCCGGGGGCCTGCCGGGCGGCCTCTGGCCCGGCCTGTGCCCACGACCACCCTTGGTGTCCCGCGGCGGCATGGGACGCCGTGGCTGCGGTGTGGCGCTGGCGCCGGGTGGCGTCGCCGGCGCATTCTTATCATCCGGCTGCGTCTGGGCGACGAGCAGGCCGGCGCCGCACAGCAGCCAGATTGCCGCGATGCCCCCCCAACGCTTCATCTCACTCGCGCCCTTTCTCCAACACCTCGCGATTGCCGGGCTTGTTCAACTCGCTCAACAGATCGAAATCGGACAACAGGTTCACATCTTCGACCACGTACAGGGCAATGTCGGTTTTCTCGACGGTCACGACCTGCGCCGGAGGCAAGGCCGACTGCCCCCCGCCGGTCCAGACCACAAGCGCCGCCAGGAACAGCAGCGCGGCCACGCCCAGCGGGAAGCGGGGTGAAAACGGGGGCAGCCAATCCCACCAGGCGCCGCGCGCCGGTTCAGCGGCGATACGCCCGCGCAGGCGGACGTCAAACCAGGCCGAAGGAGCCGGGGCTTCCCATTGTCCGAGCAATTCCGAGACGGCGCGGAACTCCCGGATGCGGGCGGCACAGCCGGCGCATCCGGCCACATGCGCCTCCAGGCGTTCCCGCTGCCGGGGCGGCAGTTTCTCGTCCAGGTAGGGGACCCAAAGTCCTTCCAGTTCGTGGCAGGTCATCTTGTCCTCATGAGGGCGTCTCGCCGGCGGCCCGCACACCGAAATGCGCCAGCTTGCGCCGCAGGGTTTCGTAGGCGCGGAACAGGAGCGATTTCACAGCCGATTCCGAACAACCCAGCGCCCTGGCAATCTGCGCGTAATCCAATTCCTGGTACTTGTGCATCAGCACCGCGGCCCGCTGTTTGGCGGGTAGGGCCTGCACCGCCCGGCGGACTTCCGCCAGCCGGGCATCCTCGAGCATGGCCTGCTCGATGGTGCGCCGGCGATCGGGCAGCTCGGAGGCCCTCGCCTCCTGGTCATCCAGGCTTTCCGTGCCGCGCTCGCCGCGGCCGTCGCGAATGGCGTTCAGAGCGATGTGGGTGGCGATGCGGAACAGCCAGGTGGTGAACTTGGCGTTCGGCTCGTAACCCTTGCGCGCCCGGTAGACGCGCAGGAAGACATCCTGCGCCAATTCCTCGGCAATGTGCTGGCTCTGCACCATCCGGTAAATAAAGTGGATTACCGGGGCGCGGTACCGCTCCAGCAGCGCGGCGAAGGAGGCATCATCGCCCTCCTTGACGCGCAGCATCAGTTGCGCGTCTCGCTCCAGCGCCATTGCCCTCACTCTCCTTTGAACCCCGTCAGAGCGGGGAAGTTGCGGACCAACGCGGGGGGAACGGGCCGCGAATTCCTGCGGTTATTGCGTGAAGCGGACCTCGGGAACGGCCCGCGCCCGGCCTTCGGCCTTGAAGTACGCGTCGTTGCGCTCGAAGCCGCCAAGGCCGGCCACCAGGTTGTTGGGGAACAACTGGATGTAGGTATTGTACCGCTGGATCGCCTCATTGTACCGGCGGCGTTCGACGGCGATGCGGTTCTCGGTGCCGGCCAACTCGTCCTGCAAGCGAAGGAAGTTTTCGTTGGCCTTCAGGTTCGGGTAGTTCTCGACGATGAGCAGCAGGCGGCCGATGGCGCCGTCGAGCCGTTCGTTGGCGCTGATGCGGTCCCGGGGGCTGCGGGCGCCCAGCAGGGCGGCCCGGGCCTGGGCCACCTCCTGGATGGCCTTCTGCTCATGCGCCGCGTACCCCTTTACCGTCTCGACCAGGTTGGGAATCAGGTCGGCCCGTCGCTCCAGAACCACGTCCACCTGCGCCCAGGCCGCCTGGATCGCCTCCTTCTGCTTGACGATCTCATTGCGCCGGCTGAAATACAGCGATCCGAACATCAGGGCCACGAGCAAAACGACAACCAGCACGATCACGAGTGTTTTCATCTTTAGTTTCACCTCTTGAAGGACGGCTGTAGGCCGACAGTCTTGAAGCCCACAGCCTACAGCCCACAGCCTACAGCCTATCGACTGCGTCGCACACACGGCTAACACCCAAGTAATACGCTTCAAACGTGGGTCGAGGTTCCAATTGGCGGTGTTTCCGCTTTTCTTCCCGAACTTCCAGGATGGCCAGGAAGGGGGCGGGGGCGAAGCCGAAGCGGGTGGCGGCCCGCTCCAGGATCTCTCGCTTGCGCAGCGGCGCTTGCTCACCCGCCAGGATCAGCGCGTGCCGGAACAGCGCCGAGAAGCTGGGCAGGGAATCGACCAGCAGACCCAGCACGGCCTTGCGGTCGCGGTGAATGCCGAGGTAGCGCTGGCGCAGCGCCAGCAGCTTGGCCCGCAATTCGTGCTCCACCTGGACGCGGTGGTAATGCCGGTCAATCTCCACCTGCGCGAACGGATCGTCGCCGTAAAGCACCCGGTGCTGGTCGCGAATATCGAGGAATTCCAGCGGGAAGGCATCCGTCGAGCTTTCCAGCTCGTGCTGTCCCATCAGCAGCGGCGCGGGGTTGCCCAGCCGGCGCCACCAGTTGGCGGCGGGTTCCGCTTTCTCCAGATCGGGGGGATCGACGGCGCGAACCACGCAGAGCACGTTCAGGTCCGAGTGCTTGCCGTGAAAGTCTTCGCCGGCCGCCGATCCGTACAGCACCACCGACAGCAGGTCGCGGCCATAGGCCGTCTGCAGCCGCTCCACAAGTTGCGTCAGAAGCTTCTCGGTATTCATACGAAGCTATCAGCTTTCAGCTATCAGCTTTCAGCCGGGAGCTTTCAGCAGTCCGTTGGACGCCGTGGCCGGCGATCCGTCTCGCCGGCAAGGCTGCCAATAGCTGAAAGCTGAAAGCTGATAGCTGACAGCTACCAGTCGGAGGAGGCGCCGCCGCCGCCGCTGCTGCCGCCTCCAAAGCCGCCAAACCCGCCGCCCGATCCCCCGCTATCGTATCCGCCGAAGCCTCCGCCGAACCCGCCGCCTCGGCCTATCTGCGACCAGCCCAGCAGCGCCAGCCACCAGGGCGCCCCGAAGAACAGGGCGGCCAGGACAATGACGATCAGCAGCAGGCTGGGGCCTTGCGGGGATCGCCGCTGCGGGCGGGGCAGGGAAGCGTCGTCCAGCTTGACGCCCGAGGCGGCAGCGATCCGTTCGGCCAGCAGCAGGCTGCCGGCGTACAGCGCCTGGCCGTATTGGGACTCCCGTAGGGCCGGGCGCATCTCGCGCAGAACGCTGCCGGCAAACCCGTCCGGAATAATCGGCTCCAGCCCGTATCCAACTTCCAGGCGCGACCGCCGGTCCTTGATAACCAGCAGGAGCAGGACACCGCGGTCGTCCTTGTGCCCCACCCTCCAGACCTGGAACAGCCGGGTGGCGAAATCCTCGATGGGCTCGCCCTCGATCGTTTGGATGGTGACCACCGCCAGTTGGGCCTTGGCTTTCTCATCCAGCAGGGTGGCCAGGCGCGTCAGGCGCTGTTGCCACTCCGGCTCGATAACTCCGGCGAAGTCATTGATGTAGCCGCGGGGTTTGAGGTCGGCGGGCGAGATGGGGGCAGCATGCGCAGCCAGCAGGCACACTGCCACCGCAAGCAGCGCGGGGAAGACAAGATGACGGCGGAGATCCAAACCTGCATTGTAACCCAGAAGCGGGCTGGGAAGAGCACCAACGCTGCAGACTACAGGCTCCAGTCTTCCGCATTCCTGACGATTGCCGGCCCCCCCTGCCTGGGGCCCGCACCTGCGGCGGGCGAGACAGCCGAGCCCTCTGGAAGAAGACACCAAGGGCTTGGTGCCCCTGGTGTCTTCGTCGTGCGTGTTCGGGGAGGGTTCAGAACTTCAAGCGCAGGGCGAACTGCATCAGCCGCGGATCATTGGCCAGCGCAGTGATGGCGCCCGCCGAGCTGCCGCTGACGTTGCGGTCAGGCAAGCCGAACTGCGGCGTGTTGAACATGTTGAACATTTCCCAGCGGAACTCCAGGCTGCGCGTCTCCCGAATCAGGAAGGTGCGGTGTACCGAGAAATCGAAGTTCACCTGCCCGGGGCCGCGCAAGGTGTTACGGCCGACGTTACCGAACGGGCTCGAGCTGGGCGGGACGGCAAAGGCATCGGTGCCGGTGAAGCCTCTGCAGAGACGGTTGCCGGAGCTGTAGAACCAGCAGTCTACGTTGCGGGGCAGCACCGGCTGGCCCACCACGTTGGCCAGCGCCTGCTGCATGCCGAGGCTGTCGACCAGGCTGTTGTTGCCGCCGGCGAACACGGTGTAGGGACGGCCGGTGGTCATGACCGCCGAGCCGCTCAACTGGAAGCCGCCCACGATCCAGGCCACAGGACCCTTGGGCGCCAGTTTCTTGCCCTTGCCGAAGGGAAGATCGTAGATGTAGCCGAGCACCAGCCGCTGCGTGTAGTCAAAGTCACTGGGGCCGCGCCAAGCGTGGAAGTTGCGTCCGTCCTGGTTGAAGCTGTTCGAGCCGCCGACGGCCAGGTGTTCGGCGGTATTGTCGATGGACTTGGACCAGGTGTAGGCGCCGCGGAAACCCAGCCCCTTGCGGAAGCGCCGCTCCAGGGTCAGCTCCAGCCCGTGGTAGATGGCGTTGCCGAGCGGATCGCGGTACTCGATCTGGTTGAAGTTGGGATACGGGCGCTGGCCGGCGATGGGCTGGTTGAAGTTGCGCAGGGTATTGAGGCGCGTGGTCTTGGTGCCGACGTAGGCGGCCTCGGCGAACAGGCCCAGCGGCAGCAGGCGCTGCAGGCTGAAGCTCCATTGCTGCACGTAGGTGTTCGCGGCGTCGGGATTGGCGCCCCTCACGCGCACCCGCTTCAGGTCCAGCTTGGCGGGGTCCAGGTAATCTCGCGGGAACCCGTCACGCAGCATGAACATTGGCGCAGTCGCGCTCGCCGCCACCGAGCTGTCGTTCTGGATCAAGTTCGGGGGGTTAAACGCAAGCTGGTCCTCGCTGCCCATGCGGTCAAACAGGCCGTAGAAGATTCCATATCCGGTGCGCACCACGGTTTTCTGCGTCACTTGGTAGGCAATGCCCAGCCGCGGCGCGAAGTTGTTGCGGTCGGGCTTCACCGTCGTGCGGTCCTGGAGCGAGCCGGACTTGCCGAAAACCTGCGCCCCGGCGCCGTTGGGGTTGAAGTTGCCGATCCGGTTGCGCCCCTCCATCGCCGGGGTGGCGAAGTCGTAGCGCAGGCCCAGGTTCATCGTGAGTCGCGGGCTGATCTTGTAGTCGTCCTGGGCGAAGAACGAGTACATGTGCAGCCGCTGGTCTACCAGGTAAAGGTTGGTGAGGGCGGCCTGCTGCACATAGCCCAGCAGGAAGTCGGCATAGGCGAGGCCGCTGGCTGAGGAAACGCACAGCCCGTTCGCGCCGCGCTGGCAGGTGAAGATACGGTCGAAGTTCAGCTTGCCGCGGCCGGGCGCCACATCGAGGAAGTTATTGCGCAGCGGGCCGCGGAAATCGCCGCCGAATTTGAGCTGGTGGGTGCCCTTGGTGATCGAGATCGTGTCGGCCCACTGGTATTGCTGCGTGATTTGGTATTTCGGCAGGAAATCGGGCGAGCCGATGAAGGTGTTGAAGTTGGTGAAAGTGATGCGAGACAGGCCGCCGGCCACCGCCGGGTTGTCGGGGACGCCGGGAACATAGTCCGCCACCCTGTTCTTGCCGAACGGATCCTGGGCGGCCCAGGAGTTGTTGCGGGCAAACCCCATGCGCAGTTCGTTCACGATGCGGTTGGTGAGCGGCCGTGTCCAGCCCAGGGCCACGGCGTGCGCCGTCAGCTTCTGCTGCCCGTAGGCCGAGGTCGAGGTGCCGTCGGCGATGCCGCCGAAGTTGCCGGGGATGAAGCGGTCGCGCGTCGAGTAGCTGTAGCGGCCGAACACCGAGTCCTTCGAGGTGGGCTGCCAGTCGATGCGCCAGTTGTAGCGGTCGTTGTCGTCCAGCAAGCCGGCGTTGCGCGCGAAGTTGTTGACCTGGGCGGCGGGGTTGGTCGGCGCCGGGAACAGGGGCATGATCTTGGCGGCATAGGGATCGATCATGGCTGCGGGAATGGTGTTGTTGGCGAAGGGCTGGCCGGTGCGAAAGTCGTAGAGGGCCTGGTAGCTGACCGCCGCCGCTCCGCTGGCCGCCGTGGTGAAGACGCCGGCGCGTTCGTTGGGCAGCGGGACAGTGGTGATGCGCGATACCCCGCGCCGCACCCGCGTTCCTTCGTAGTCGAAGAAGAAGAAGGCGCGGTCCTTCCTGATCGGCCCGCCGAGGTTGCCGCCGAACTGGTTTTGGACGTTCTGCGGCTTGGCCAGCCGGTTGCGGTTGGAGAAGAAATCGTTGGCGTCCAGCACGCGATTCCGCAGGTATTCATAAACCACGCCGTGCAGCTTGTTGGTCCCGCCCTTGGTGATCACGTTGATGGCCGCGCCCGGCGACCGGCCGAATTCGGCGCTGTAAGGATTGGTGATGATCTTGAACTCCTGGATGGCATCGACCGAGGGACGCGCCACCTGCGTGGTCAGTTCCTGCACGTTTTCCGAGATGGAGTTGTTGTCGATGCCGTCCAGGATGAAATTGTTCTGCAGCGAGCGGATGCCGTGCACGTTGAAGCCGCCGGTACGGCCGAAGCTGGTGCCGCCGCCCTGCTCGGTAAAGCGCCCGCCCTGCACCCCGGCGACCAGCGCCAGAAGGTCGTCCCAGCTCCGCGACAGCAGCGGGAACTGCGAGACGTAGCTGTTATCAATTACCGTGCCCAGCGAGGCGTCCTGCGGCGATAATTGGGGCGCCGTCGCTTCCACCACCACCGTTGTTTCCAACGAACCGACCTGGAGCGTGATGTCCTGGCGGGCGCGCTGCGCGGTCTCCAGCGTCACCGTCTGTTCGGCGCGCTTGAAGCCGGCAAGCTCCACGGTCATCTTGTAGACGCCGACGGGCACGGTGGGGAACACGTAGTAGCCCCGCTCGTCGCTCTTCGCGGTGTGTTGGGCATTGGTGGCCTGGTTGCGCAACGCAACCTGCGCGTTCGGCAGGACCGCATCGCTTTGGTCTTTCACCAGGCCCGTAAGGCTGGCGGTGCTGACCTGCGCAACCGCCGGCAGACTGAACAACATGGATAGAAGCAGCAGAATAGGCACCAAAGCTTTGCTTTGCTTCATGGCGGCCTCCTCACGAAAGATGCTGAGGGCCCGAATCCTGGAAGACTTGACGGTTTTGAGCTTAGTACCACCGGTGAGAAAGATCAACAGAGCCGCAGAGCCGCGACGAGCCGCGTCAGTGGTGGAACAGGAGATTCAGGACCAGCAGCAGGGCCACGCCGGCGAATACCACGAAGGCCATGCGGATGCCCGGCTCCCGGTTGACTTCGGGGATCAGATCGCTGGCGGCCACGTAGATGGTGACGCCGGCGGAAAGAGGGAGGCCGTAGCCGACGTGCCAGCGCAGCGCGGCCATGGTCAACACGCCGGCCACCGTGGCCAGCCCCAGCAGCACCGCCGCCCCGATCGCCGCCCGGCGGCTCCTTCCTGCCGCCAACATCACGGATGCCCCGGTGAATCCCTCCGGCATCTTGTGCAGGAAGACGGCCAGGAAAATAACGTAGCCCAGCCACTCGGAAATCAGGAACCCGCTGGCAATGGCGATGCCGTCGAAGAAGCTGTGGATCATCAGGCCGCCCACCACCGAGACGCCCACATGCCGCCCCACCAGCTCCTCATGATGTGTTTCCTCGCCGAAATGGAAGTGAGCGTGGATGGAGTGCTCGAAGAAGTGGACCAGCAGGTAGCCGGCCAGAACCAGCGTCGCGGCCGTGCGGCCGTCCAGCAGCAGGAAGCTCTGCGGCACCATCTCCAGCAGCGCGGTGGCCAGCATGAAGCCGGAGCCCAGCGCCAGAAAATAGCGCAGCGTGGCCCGCGCCCAGTACTTCCGGCCGATGACCAGACCGCCGACGAGATTCGCCATGGCGGCCGTCAGGCCCAGCGCGATGCTTAATACGATCGGATGCCTCATCTTCGAATTGCGGATTGCGGATTTCGGGTTGCGGATTTCAAACGTCGCCGCCGCTTGAAATCCGCAATCCGCAATCCGCAATCATCCGGAGTGGCGGATGTACACGACCTGGCCGTCCTGCACCTGGTACTCCTTGCCTTCCAGGCGGAGCAGGCCCCGGTCGCGTGCCGCCGCCAGGCTGCCCGCCCGCAGCAGGTCGTCCCATTGCACCACTTCGGCGCGGATAAAGTGCTTGGCGAAGTCTGTGTGGACGGCGGCGGCGGCCTCCAGCGCCGTCTGGCCGCGCGTCAAGGTCCCGGCGCGGCATTCCTTTTCACTGACCGTGAAAAAGGAGATGAATCCCATCAGGTGGTAGGTGGCGCCCATCAGCCGCTCCAGGCCGGATTCCTTCAACCCGTAACCGGCCATGTACTCGGCGGCCTCTCCCTCGGGCAGCTCGGCGATCTCCGACTCGATCTGGCCGCAGACGGCGGCCACCTCCGTGTGCGGGCGCCCGCCGAGTTGGTAACGCTGCCGGAGCTGCTCCAGGCTCGGCGCATCTTCGTCGCCGGCGTTCAGCACGTAGAGCATCGGTTTTTCGGAAAGGAACATAAACCCGCGAACCCGCTTCTTCTCGGCGGAGTCCAGTTCCAGATCGCGAAGCGGCTTCTCGCTTTCCAGGTGGCGGCGCGCCTTGCCCAGCACCTGGAACTCATGTTCGAGCTCGGCGTCCTTGGCTTTGCGCAGGTCGCGTTCCAGCTTCTCGATGCGCTTCTCGGCCTGGCCCAGGTCGCTGAGGATCAATTCCAGGTCGATATCGGCGATGTCGCGCGCCGGAGCGGGATCGGCGCCGTAAGCCCGCACCACGTGCAGCAGGGCGTCCACGTTGCGCAGGTTCGCCAAGTAGGAGGCTTCGCGCAGGTTTTCCTTGCTGATGGCCGGCACGTCGAGGAACTCAATGGCGGCGTGCGTGGTCTTCTCCGGCTTGAAGAGGCGGGCCAGCTCGTCCAGCCGGCGGTCGGGGACGCGCACCACGCCCAGGTGTGCCTCGTGGCTGCCGAACCCCGTCGCCAGATGCGAGTGGGTCAGGATCTTGAACAGCGAGGTCTTGCCGGCCTGCGGCAAGCCGATGATTCCAGCCCTCATATCGAGTTCGGAGTGCGGAGCGCGGAGTGAGCGGAAAGCGCTCGCATTCCGCATTCCACAATCCGAATTCCGCACTACATTGGGACCGAGACCGACTCCAGGATCTCGTGCAGCACTTCGTCGGCCTGTTCGCTTTTGCGCAGCGTCGAGGTATAGCGCGAGCTGAGCACCACGCGGTGGGCGAACACGGGGACCACCAGGCGCTTGAAGTCGTCCGGGGTGGCGAAGTCGCGGCCGCGCAAACAGGCCAGGGCCTGCGCGCCGCGATACAGCGCCATCGAGCCCCTGGGGCTGACGCCCAGCGACAGGTACTCGTTCTGCCGGGTGCGGCTGACGATGGCCACCGTGTAGTTGATCAGCTCTTCGTCCACCGTCACCGCCTTGGCTTCGTCCTGCAGCGCCACCACCTCCGCCGCTTCCATCACCGGCGCCAGCGTTTCCAGCATGTTCACGGTGGAATGGCTGCGCACGATCTCCCGCTCGCTCTCCTCGGCCGGGTAGCCGACCCGTATCCGCATCAGGAAGCGGTCGAGCTGGGACTCGGGCAGGGGATAGGTGCCGTGGTGCTCGATGGGGTTTTGCGTGGCGATGACCATGAATGGCCGCGGCAGCGGGTAGGTGACGTTGTCGATGGTCACCTGCTGCTCGTTCATGGCCTCCAGTAGCGCGCTCTGCGTCTTCGGCGTGGTGCGGTTGATTTCGTCGGCCAGCAGGATATTGGTGAAGACGGGGCCCGGCTTGAATTCGAAGGCCTGCCGGTGCTGATCGTAGACGGAGATGCCCAGCACGTCGCTGGGCAGCAGGTCGCTGGTGAACTGGACGCGGTGGAAGCTGCAGTTCAACAGGCGCGCCAGGGCATGCCCCAGCGTGGTTTTTCCCACTCCCGGCACGTCCTCGATCAGCAGGTGGCCGCGGGACAGCAGGGCCACCAGGGCCAGATCGATCACGTCGTCCTTGCCCCGGATCACGGTGCGCAGCGATTCCTGCAGGCGGTCCAGCGTCTCCCGCCGCGCCCCGCTTGGCGTCATTGTGGGCTGTGCGATAATCGTTTTCTTCCCCTCTGGCGAAACCTCATTCTAGCATGCGCCGAGGCATGCGCGGGGTCCTTGGGGACGCACTGGCCGGAACGTTCTGCTATCTTAAAAGGAGACCCGTCCGAGTAGACTGAATAGTGAGGATGGCCACAGCCATGGCGGATAATTGTTTCCAAAGGGCCACCGAGCTTCCCCCGCACCTGAAGCAGGCACTGGAAGCCCTGCTGGGCCGAAGCATCCAGGCCGACGAGTGTGTCAGCATCCGGACGTGTCGGCCCACGACCGCCCCGGAGGGCGAAGAACGCGGAGCCGCATATCGACGCCTCCTGGACCGTGCCAACCGAACTGCCGCGCGGACGAAGAACGTTTCCGACACGGAGGTGGATGCGGCGACTGACGAGGCGGCCGACACGGTACGGCACAGACCTGAATGAGGATCGTACTCGATGCCGCGATTCTCGTTCGCGCCCCGGCGTCTTGCCAGCAAAGCTAGCGAAATTGCTATAACCTCAGGACCGGAACCGACAAAATGCCCACCCACGGAGTGCCGATGAACACCCGGAATATGGCCCGGCGTATAAACATTATCGGGACCATCTGCGCAATCCGCAGCCACAGCGGAAGACACAGCAAGCCCCTCGCGGCAACCATGAGACTGAGAGCGCCCCATATCCACCAGCGAAAGAGAATCGAGCGCCGGGGCTGCGGTGGAACGGAGGGCTCGCTTGCCCAGAAGGCCATCAAACTCGCTACCAACACCAGGACTGTCCCCGGCAAGGCGAAAAAGACTAATAGAGCACCCGGCCACTCATTGCTGCCTGCGGCGGATGCGGCGAAGGCGCGGGGCGCTCGCAGTTGGGGCAAGAGAATTGCGTCTCCGGCACCAGCCCGCCGCACGATTGGCACTTCCATACCACGATCGGCTTATCTCGCATGACGACGCCCGCAGCAGCAATTACCTGGCCGTCGGACGCTGGAGTAAGTGTGGGCTGTGCTATAATCTTTTTCTTTCCGTGCCGTATTGGGGCCTGGGCGATTAGCTCAGTTGGTTAGAGCGCGTGCTTCACACGCACGAGGTCACAGGTTCGAGCCCTGTATCGCCCACCACTTCCCCGGTTTCGATACTCCACTCTAGCACACGCCTTTTAGGCGGCGACGCGCGCCGGAATCGCGCCATTTGCGTCTGGAATCCGCGATAATCATGAAACCTGCCGGCCCGGCGGCCGGTAAGAGAGAGTGGAGCAAGCATTGTGGAACTGCTGGAACGGTTCGCGCGAGGCGACCTGGAGGCCTTCGAGGCGCTTTTCCGGCAGTTTCAGGGTGAGGTGTACGGGTGGGTGTTGCGCATCGTGCGGGACCGCGGGGCAGCCGAGGATCTGACCATCGAGACCTTCTGGCGCATCTATCGCGCGCACGCCCGGTTCGATCCGTCGCGCGGCTTCGGTCCCTGGGCCCGGCGCATCGCCAGCAACCTGGCCGTCGATTACTTGAAGCGCGCGCGGAGCGAACTGCCGCTGGTTGAGGACTGTCTCGCGGCCAGGCCTCCCGATGCCGCCCTGCGGCGTGAACTGCGGGACGGAATTGAGCTGGCCTTCCGCTCGCTCCCGGCGAAACTCAAGGTGGTGGCAATCCTGGGGTTGGTCGAAGAGAGATCGCAGGAGGAAATCGCCGAAGCGCTCGGCATGTCGGTGGGGGCCGTCAAGTCGCGGATGTTCCGGGCCGTTCGAGCCCTGCGGCGAAGCCTGGTGCGTTTGGGGATTGAGCCATGAACGAACACGAGCGGGAAAGGACCATCGAATTGTTGAAGGGCGTCGTCCGGCCCGTTGAGGATGGGGGATTGTCCGGCGACCTGTGGCCCCGGATGCTGCGCCGCATGGAAGAAGGTCCCACGCGCGTTCCCTGGTTCGACTGGGCGCTGGCGGGCTTGGTGGTGTTGTGGCTGTTGCTTTTTCCGGGGCTGATCCCAAGGGTTCTTTATCACCTCTAGTGTCCTGTCTCATGGAACTTTTGACAATGCCGAGGCAGAAGGCAGAAGGCGGAAAGCAGAAGGCAGCAAGAGCGGTTCGCCGCCTTCTGCTTTCTGCCTTCCGCCTTCCGGACTGTAAAGCCGTACGCGGGGCAGCACACTGGGTTTGGAGGCCGTTATGAGCACGCATCCTTATCTTCGGGCCTACATGGCCGGCATCGTTGTGCCGACGCTGTTCTTGCTGGTGATTTTCACGTTCTTCTGGGTCATGCGCTTTGTGTACAACGTCCCGGTGCCGATTGAGCACGTCCTGGTCTTCCCCATGGCGCTGGTGCCCAATCTCTGGGGCGTCTGGAACATTCTCTACATGCGCCTGTCTTCGCGGCACCGCTGGCCCATTGGCCTGCACGGGGCGGCGCTGGTGGTTCTGCTCTCCCCCATCGGATACCTGCTGATCGGCGCGCAGCAGTATCTCATCGTTCCCCCGGCGCTGATTGCACTCGTCTTTTCCAGCCTCGCGGTGATCTACTACCTGGTCTGGAAGTACATTGTCGCATTCCTCAACGCCTTCCTGGGAATCTTCTGAAGGCGCTAGCCTTGTGGCATGGCTCGCCAGACTGCGGTGCTGCTCGACGCCTTCGAAACGCTGCCGGTCGGGGGGAAGCGCGCCTTCACCGGCGGATCGCCGCCGAAGCAAGTCTCTGAAACTTGCGGGATTTGCCTCAGATTTTGGTGGCACAATCCGAATCATGAACTGCAGGAACGAATCTCGGTCAGTCCTGCGGTGTGGAGCGGAAAGCCCTGCATCCGGGGTACTCGGATCACCGTGTACGACGTGCTGGAGTACCTGGCGGGCGGCATGGCTGAGGACGAGGTTCTGGCCGACTTTCCGGACCTCACTCGCGACGATATTCGGGCCTGCCTGGCCTTCGCCGCGGCGCGGGAACGGCGCCTGGCGAACTCCGTAGCGTGAAACTCCTTTTCGACGAGAACGTGAGCCTCAAGTTGCCGCACATGCTCGCCAACGAGTATCCCGGCAGCGTACACAGTTCTGTTTGATCCACTAGTCGCGGAACTCTTTCCGAACGCTGCGTCCGTGAACTACCCGGAAGATGACCCACTAGTTGCGAGAGCGACAGGCGAATGGCGCTCGTAGCATCAAGAGCGGTCACTGGCACTTCAGAAGCAACACATGAGCACTCAACTCTCCAGCCGCCAACTCCTTCACGCCGGAATCGAAGGTTACGAGCACGCCACGTCGTTGCATGGCGTGGCAGAGCAGCAGAGCATCGGTCCATTGCTGATGCCCTCTCAACCTGGAGGCCAGCGGCTTCAGGCTGGCCGGCGCCTGGCGATCCAAGGGCCAGAACTCATGTCCCGCATGGCTTGTAGCTTCGCTCAAAACGGCAAGCGCGGTGGCCGCGCTGACCGCGCCTTGTGTTACGGCAGGATTTGTCAGTAAGCGCAGCACGCCAAGTTGCGTCAACGGATTGGTAGCCCAGGCCTGCCGGCCGAATTTCGAAAACCAAGCGTGCGCCGCGGCATGGCTTTCGTGGCGTGGCCATACCAGCGCCAAGAGAACATTTACATCAGGCAGATGGCGGTTCATTCCTGGTCCAATAGTTCGCGCACCCGCTCGGTCGTGATCACCGGGAAATCGTCCGGCGCGTCCAACACCAGGAGGCCATTTGCTTTCCTGGTCCCCAGTTGATAGCGAGTCCCACGGCGGATGAGCTCCGATGCGGCCTTACCGAGCGAGAGCCGGTGACTTCTGGCATATGCCTGAACCGGCTCGATCACATCATCTTCCAAGGACAGTGTGGTCCTCATGGCTTAATGATGCCATAGAACACATTATGATGTCAAATGCCAGGCGATGATGCTGCAGCGCTTCGTTGGGCCGTATAACGCCCTTCCCGGAAACTGACCCACTACCAAGAAGACGTGCCGCTACCGTGGCCGGTGGCCCGTGGCCGGACTCCTACCTGTACCGCTGGGCCTCGTGGTATGCTCAGCCCGGTTCCCGGCCGACCTGGGTTGATTCGTAGCTCACTTGCGAAAGGCACCGCCATGAAACGCGCGCTTACCTTTTTCCTCCCGCTTTTCCTCCTGATCGTGGCCGTCGCAGCCGGCGTGGCGCAAGCTCCGCAGACCCGGCCGCAGCAGCCGCCCGCGCCGATCATCTCGCCGGAAGTACAGTCCGACAATCGCGTCACCTTCCGCTTCCGCGCCCCGAACGCCGGCAAGGTGATGCTCTCGCGCGAGGGTTCCAAACCCGTCGAGATGACCAAGGACGAGCAGGGAGTGTGGACGGCCACCATCGAACCCGTCGAGCCGGATCTCTACGGGTACTCGTTCGTAGCCGACGGCGTCAGCTTGATTGATCCCTCAAACCCGCTGATAAAACCGAACCTGCTCAACAAGCAAAGCATGGTGCACGTGCCCGGCCCGGCCTCGCTGCCTTGGGAACTCAGCGATGTGCCGCGCGGCGCCATTCACCGCCACTTCTACAAATCGCGCATCGTGGGAGACGACCGGGACTACTACGTTTACACGCCGGCCGCTTACAGCACGGCCGCCAAGCAGCCTTACCCCGTGCTCTACTTGCTGCACGGCTACAGCGATGACGCCAGTGCCTGGACTGCGGTTGGGCGGGCGCACGTCATCCTCGACAACTTGATCGCGCAAGGCAAGGCCAGGCCCATGCTGGTGGTCATGACGCTCGGCTACGGGGCGCCGGAGATCGTGTCCCGGCAGACTACGGGGCTGCGTGACTCGAACCTGCGCGATCGGAACATGCAGAAGTTTCGCGAGGCGCTGCTGGCCGAGGTGATCCCGCAGGTCGAAGGCGCCTACCGGGTCTCCAAGGACCGCACTTCCCGCGCTATTGCCGGGTTGTCCATGGGAGGCGCGGAATCGCTGTACTCCGGCCTGAACTCCCTGGACTATTTCGCGTGGATCGGCGCCTTCAGCTCCGGCGGCATGGGCGAAGATTTCGGCGCGGCCTTCCCCGCGCTCGACGAGAAAGCCAACAAGCAATTGCGCCTGCTGTGGATCGCGTGCGGCGCCGACGACCGCCTGATCGACGCCAACCGCAAGTTCCGTGAATGGCTGAAATCGAAAAGGGTAGAGCACACCGCCATCGAGACGCCCGGTGCACATACCTGGATGGTCTGGCGCCGAAACCTGGCGGTCTTCGCCCCGCTTCTGTTTCAGTCGAAGTGAAGCGCTTCAGTTCGTGGCGCCGACCGTGGCAAATGAATACCCTTCGGGTTTGTGCGCGATGAATGTCGGGCGAATCCTTCCCAAAAGCGGCGAGCGGGTCAGGCGTCGCCGGTGGGCACAATGCCGGCGCCCTCCACCATCAGGACCACGGCTGGCTCCGGCGCCCGCGTGCGGTGAACGACCTTCTTGGGCACCACGAAGCCCTGTCGCGGCCCCAGTTCCACGGTGCGGCCCTCCAGGTCGATGAGGAACCGGCCCTCCACCACGTAGAAAAACTCGTCCTGGTCGTCGTGCTTGTGCCAGTGGTACTCACCCTGCAGGACACCGAGCCGGACCACCGAGTCGTTCACCCGGCAAAGCGTCTGGTTGTACCAGCGGTCGGTGCAGGCGGCGATGAGGGCGGGCACGTCCACCACCTCCAGCGGGCCGTAGTACACATTGAGGTGCGTCGCGTAGGGATAGTTCTTTCCTGCATCTGCCATGCCTTACTCCTTTTGGCGCCCGCGCCTGGCAGCGTGGTGTCGCGTTATTAGCTTAACAGCGCGCCCGGGCGCTTCTATGCGACAATCGAATGCGGGTCGGGGCGGCACCTGATACTTGGCACCTGACACCTGAGGTACTTGCAAAATTCCAGAATGGGCGCAGCAACAGAGCCGCGAGCGTCAGCGAGCGGGTGCTGGCGCAGCGCTGCGTTGGCCTTGCGGGGCACCCGCTCGCTGACGCTCGCGGCTCTGTTGTCTTGAATGGAATTCTGCAAGTACCTCACCTGATACCTGGCACTTGGCACCTGAATGACCGTTGACGTTCCTGCCTGGAAAAGATTCGGCGGCGCCATGCTGGCGCTGAGCGTGGCGTTCCTGCTCGCTGTCTACTCCGACATCCTGGCGCACGAAGGCAACGTGTTGGGCACCGCGGTGGCGGGCTCGCTGGCGCTGGGGCTGGCCGGCTTTGTGGCCGTGACCGCGGTCCCCTACCTGGCGCGCCGCACCAGCCTGGGCTGGCTGCGCGCCAGCATCGATTATCACCTGACGCGGGAAGGCATGGTATTCATCGCCAGCGTACTCGTGCTGTCGATTGCGGCGCTGAACACCGGCAACAACATGCTGTTCCTCATCGTGGCCACCATGCTGGCCGCCATCCTGGTGTCCGGGGTGGTGTCGCGGATGGTGCTGGAGGGAGTGGAGCTGGACGTGCTGCTGCCGGACCACGTCTTCGCCCGCCAGCCCGTTCTGGCGCGCCTGCGCCTGAAGAACCGCAAGCGGCTGGCGCCCTCCTTCTCCATCGCGGTAGTGGGCGACGAGCGAGGGCGCGGCAGCGACGGCCATCCGCGCGACAACATCCTGGGACCGGGGGTCTATTTCCCCTACGTGCGGTCGGGCAGCACCGTCACCCAGTCGGTGGAAGTGCGCTTCCCGCGCCGGGGAAACTACCACCAGGACCATTTCGGCATCAGCACCCGCTTCCCCTTCGGCTTTCTGGAGAAGGTGCTGAAGGTGCCGGCCCGCCGGGAGCTGTTGGTGTACCCGGCCGTGGAGCCGACCGAGGAGTTTTACGAGGTGCTGCCGCTGCTCAGCGGAGAATTGGAAAGCTACCTGCGCGGGCGGGGGCACGACCTGTATACCATCCGAGACTACCAGCCCGGCGACGGCGCCCGCTTCGTGGATTGGAAAGCGTCGGCCCACACCGGGCTGCTGATGGTCCGGGAATTCACGCGCGAGGACGAGCGCCGGGTGCAGCTTGTGTTCGACCGCGCCATGCCGGCTGCCGCGGCTGAGGCCCCCAAAGCCGGCGAGCGGTTCGAGCGGGCCGTCGAGTTCTGCGCCGCGCTGGCCTGGCATTTCTACCAAATCGACTCGCAGCTCGAGTTTCTTTCCGACGATTTCCAAACGCCGTCGGCGCCGGCCGCCGAGGTGGTCTTCGACATCCTGCGCTACCTGGCGACGGTCGAGGCGCGCCCCTCCCAGCAGGATTTCCTGGCGGCGATCGGCGATACGGGTTCGTTCAAGATCATTTTGACGTCGGCCGCCCCCGGCTCCATCCCCACCCACCTCTGGACCTGCTCGTATTTCCTGTTCCTCGAACGGCTGTAGCAGAAGGCAGAAAGCAGAAGGCGGAAAGCAGAAGGCGGCACGACCGCTCTTGCCGCTTTTCGGTGGGTTTTGCTTGCCACTTGTGGTATAAAAGGTGCTTCGGGTGAGGAGGATCAGAGCCGGACAACGGCAGCCGGGCATGACCCGGCCCTCGCGCCGAAGGAACCGGACCTCGGGCCCTTCCACTGGTTGGTTGAATGAGGAACTGGCTGCTCGGAATACTTGCCGCGCTGGTAGTGGCGTGTGGGCCGGTCTTCGCCGCTCCCGGCGGGGACGACGACATCTGGCAATACGTCCAGTCGCGCTCTCTTCAGGAAAACATCCCTTACACTGTCGATGTCTCGATCAGCGCCATAATTCCGGCGCTCGGCAAGCAAGGCCAGTTTCACGCCATAAAACGGCAGTTTGACGGCAGCCGCTTCCAATACGAGCAAATGCAGTTTGAGGGCGACGGGCTGGTGAAAACCAGGGTGATCGCCCGCTACCTGGCGGCCGAACTCGAGGCCCAGCGCCCCGAAGAAAAGCTGGCCACCCAGATCACTCCCGCCAATTACGAATTCAAGCTGAAAGGCCGGGTGCGGGAGGCGGGCCGCGAGCTGCTGTTGTTTCAGGTGAAGCCGCGCAAGAAGCGCCCGGGCCTGTTCCAGGGCCAGATCTGGATCGACAGCCTGACGCGCCAGCCGGTGCGCGAAGCCGGGAAGCTGGCGAAGTTGCCCTCGCTGTGGGTAAAGGAGATCAACTTCACGCGCGATTACATAGTTGCGAACGGCCTCGCGGTTGTTTCACGGATTGCCTCCGAAGTCCGCACCCGCATCGTGGGAAAAGCGAAGATCACGGTGGCCTTTGACCAGTACCGGTTTGAAGCGGTACCTGAGCCGGCCCTGACGTCGCTCGGCCTGCTGCCGGACTCGCCCATTCGCTCCAACAGCCTCGCTGAGCTCTGCTCCAGCCCGCTGCCATAAGTCCAAAGTTCAAGGTCCAACGTCCAAGGGGCAAAGTGCGCGCCTGAGCTCCAGGGAGTTTTTTAAGTGCCGCGGGCGAAGCCCGGGGCTGCCTTTGGACCTTGGACTAGAGGTAGTGCCAGACGGGGCGCAGGTGATCAGCCACCTGGGCCAATTCGGCATCGGCACAGGTGCGGGCGAAATACTCCAGTGCCCGGTGGCCGCTGGTGGTGTCCACGTGGGCCACGGCGTTCAGGGCCGCCTTGCGCAGCGGCAGCGGCAGGGTGGTTTCGCCGGCGCAGTCCAGCAGGCACTCAACCGCCTCCTGCGTCTCGATGGCGCCCATCACGGCCAGCGCTTTTTCCAGCAGATAGGACCGAAGGCCAGTCTGAGGCTGGCGCACCAGGCACTCCAGGAAGGGAACGGCGCTTGGTTCCTTCAGCATCAGCAGGTCGTCGAGGGCGGTTTCCACCAGGTTGGGCTTGAGCGACGGAAGGGCGCGCGCCAGTACCACGCCGCGCGCCAGGGAGCGGGTCTTGATCGCGGCCTGTACGGCCTCTCTCTGCACGCGCTCGTCCTCGTGCGCCAGGGGCCCATCCAGATGCTCCAGCAGCGTGGGATCGCCCAGGTCGCCCAGCAGCAGCACGGCGTCACGGACGATGTACCAGCGGGGATGGGAGATGCGCTCGAACAAAGCGGGCGCTGCCGCCTTGCCCAAGCGCCGCAGGAGGTGGTGGATGCGCAGGCGCCGGGCGGCCTGTGGCTCCTTTTCGAACACCGCCAGCAGCTCCCGCGCCGCCTGGTCCCCCACCCGCTTGAGCAGGCCGGCGATCCCGCGGCTGGCCTCGTCCTGCTCCTTGTCGATCCACGCCGCCACCAACTGCGCCAGCGTGTTAGGCTTCAACAGACGAGGTTGGAGCTGACGGGCGGCCTGGCCGCCGGGCGATGGCCGCCCGGCCAGTTGTGCCACGGCCGCGGCCCCGGCGGTGGCCAGCGGCAACTGCCGCCGTTGCGCCGCCGCGTCAATCAGCGCCGAAAGGGCCTCAGCCAGCGTAGTGGCCACCGGCAGACACCGTTCCTGCTGGAGACGGGCCACGATGGCGTCCTGCAACTGCTGCGCGTTGGCAGGCAGGCCGGCGCTGCACAACTCCGTCAGCGCATCGCGGGCACGGCCAAGAACCGTGAGCCGGTCGGCGTCCTCCGCCGGCCCCGCGGCGGCGAGCATTGCCAGCAGCCACTCGGCTGCCAGATTCATTCTCTCTCCGGTGGTGGCGTTTTCGATTTCCACGAGCAGCCAGTAGTATTCCTGGGTACGGGCTTTTAATGCGCCGAGCCGCCCCTCCAGGGGTTGGCACATCCATTCCGCGTATTCAGTCAGTCGCTGGCGCGCCCCCGCGGTCAACGAGCCCGCGGGGAAAGCGTCCAGCAAGCGGCGCGGGTCCTGTTCCTGGACCGCCAGGCCGCGCAACATGCGCTCCGCTTGCGCGACATTACCCTTTGACGCCGCCAAAGCGGCGTTCTGGAGCAGCGCGGATTTCAGCAACTCCGCGCCGTTCGTCCCGGCGCCCGCCGCCGCGTCCCGCAGCATCTGGGAAAGGGCGGAGGGGTCGGCCTGGCGCACGATGTCGGTCAGCAACTCCTGCACTTGGGGGAGCAGGACACGTTGTTGCGGCGTCAGGGACGGGTCGAGGCCGGCGGCCAGCGCCTGCAATTGCTCGGGACCGACCGTCACGCCTTGCTCCGCCTTCGTCTGTTGGAGCGCCTGCAGCAGCCACCTGGGCACTTTGGCCATGGCTGCCGCCTCCTCCGCGGAGGTGATCACGGCCAGGCTGCCTTCGTCGGCCGCCGTCTGCACGCCGACGATGCGCGCATGGGCCAGCGGGTTGTTACGCAAAAAGGGGCCCATGCCGCCCTGCTGGTCGATTGTTTCCGGGCTGGTGGCCAGCACCGCGATGGCCCGGCACAATTCGCCCTCGTCGATGCCTGCTGTGAATGATATGAAGCCGACACGCCGCTTCGCCAGCTCGCCGGCCAGCCACGATAGCGACGGATCGCTGAGCGGCAGGCTGTTGAGCAGGACGTTGTTGAACTGGAAACCGATGGAGAGCGTGGCCGTTTCCTTTAGCACGGCTTGCAGCGCCTGCAGCGCGCGCCGCACCAGCGACTGGGCTTGAGGATGCTCTGAGGAATAGAGTGCGAACAAGCGAAGCGCGCCCTGCAGCATGCGCACGAACTGGATTCCCTGGCCGCGCAGGATGCTGGTAACGGGCGTCGCCCCTCTTTTTGCTGGGCTCATACAATACCCGGAGCGCCCCGCGGCCCGCCGCTAACTGGCCGCCATAGGCGCTGCGACCTCTGATTCAGCAGTGCAATTGGCGTTCCGAAAGATTAGTTGTTTCTTATCAATCACCTAGTACAGCATAGGTGCCGTTGAGCCAGGCGCCGGTGGGGAAGTTTTGAAACGGAATTCCGGTACCGACGTACCACACAGTAGACGAGTTAGCCACCTGTTGAAGACAGCGGTGCTTCCCCTGTAGGATGCTTGAATCAGTCTATGAACCAGAGAGCAAAGGTCCTGGTCTCGCGACGAATCCCGCAACCGGCCATCGACATGCTCGCCGCGCGCTTGGAAGTGGAAGTGAGCGAGCACGACCGCCCGCTGACCCCCGAAGAACTGCGCAGCCGGCTGGCCGGCAAGCAGGGGCTGGTGTGCCTGCTGCAGGACAAGATCAATGAGCAACTGCTGTCGGCGGTTCCGGAATTAAAGGTGGCCTCGAACGTCGCGGTGGGGTACGACAACATGGACCTGGCCGCGGCCACCCGTCGCGGCGTGCTGCTGACGAACACGCCGGAGGTGCTCACCGACACGACGGCCGATTTTGCCTTCGCCCTGTTGCTGGCCGCCGCCCGCCGCGTGGCGGAAGCCGACCGGTTCGTGCGGGCCGGCCGGTTCACGGAATGGAAGATCGACCTGCTGCTCGGCCAGGACGTCCATCATGCCACGCTGGGGATCTTCGGCATGGGGCGCATCGGCCGGGCGCTGGCGCGGCGCGGTGGCGGCTTCGACATGCGGCTGCTGTATCACGACGCCACCCGGCAGCCGGCCGAGGTGGAGCGGGAATTGCGCCTGGAGTATGTCTCCAAGGAGACGCTGCTCGGCGAATCCGACTTCATCAGTCTGCATGTGCCGCTGTTGCCCGCGACGCGCCATCTGATCGGAGCCGCGGAGCTGGCCATGATGAAGCGCACCGCCATCCTGGTGAACACGGCGCGCGGGCCGGTGGTGGATGAGCAGGCGCTGGTGGACGCCCTGAAGGCCGGCGGGATTGCCGCGGCCGGCCTGGACGTATTTGAATTCGAGCCCCGCGTGCACCCGGAGTTGATGCAGTTGGACAACGTCGTGCTGGCGCCGCACATCGCCAGCGCCTCGGTGGCCACGCGCCGGCGCATGGCCATGCTGGCCGCGGAGAATTGCATTGCCGCGTTGACCGGGCGCATCCCGCCCAACCTGCTCAACCCGCGGGTGCTGGAGAAGAAACGGCTGTAGACTGTAGGCTGTGGGCTGTGGAGGCCGGCCGTGGCCTACAGCCCACAGCCCACAGCCTACAGCCTATTATGCGTGAAACGTTGCGAGAGATGTTCGTGCAGGCGCTGCGAGAACTGGACCTGCCGGCGCGCATGAAGGAGCGGATGTGGGCCAAGGGCACGGTCCTGGAGATTTCGGGCGACCTGTACCCGTTCGATCAGCTCCGCGACGTCCGCGTGATTGCCTTCGGGAAGGCGGCGGCCCAGATGGCGGCAACCATCGACGAAATCCTGGGCGCCGGGCGGGCCCGGGGGCTGGTGGTGCCCAGCGCCCCGCCCCGCCAGCCGCTTCCCAACTTTCAGTACATCGTCGGCGGGCATCCGTATCCGAACGCTCACACCATCGAGGCAGGGGAGGCGGCGCTGCGGATGGCCGCCGGAGCCACCCCCGATACCATGTTCCTGTTCCTGATCTCCGGCGGCGGCTCGGCGCTGCTGGACAAGCCGTTGTTCGACGATATTTCCATCGACGACCTGGCCGCGTTCAATCGCTTGCTGGTGACCTGCGGCGCCGACATTTACGAGATGAACGCGCTGCGAAAGCACTTCTCGGCGGTCAAGGGCGGACGGCTGGCGCTGGCCGCCCAGCCGGGCAGGCAGGCGACCATCTACGTTTCCGATGTGCCGGCCGACAAGCCCTCCACCGTGGCCAGCGGCCCGACCATGCCGGATGAATCGTCGGTGGCCGAGTGCCGGGCCATCGCCGCGCGGTATGGCATGATCGAGCGTTTGCCCGCGGCATACGCCGCCCGCTTGGGCTCCGGCGACTTGCCGGAGACTCCCAAGCCCGGCGACCCCCGCTTCGCCGGCAGCCGCTACTATGCCGTGCTTTCCAACCAGGACGGCATAGACGCGCTGAAGCGATTGTCCGAGCGGCGCGGCTGGCAGACCGTGATCGACGTGAGCTGCGATGACTGGCCGCTTCCCCGCGCCGCCGACTACTTGTTGGAGAAACTGCGCGGTCTGCGCCGGCAGGCCGGCGCCACCGTCTGCCTGATCAGCGGCGGGGAGCTGAGCTGTCCGGTGACCGGGTCCGGCGTCGGCGGGCGGAACGCCGCTTTCGCGCTCTATTGTGCCGCGAAGATCGCGGGCCAGCCGCTGGCCGTCATGAGCGCCGGCACCGACGGTATCGACGGCAACAGCCTTGCGGCCGGCGCCGTCGCGGCCGGCGATACGGTGGCCCGCGCCTGCGTGCTCGGCCTGGACCCGGCCGAGTCGTTCCGCCAGAGCGATTCCTACACCTTCTTCGCCGAGCTCGGCGATGAAATCGTAACCGGGCCCACGGGCAATAACGTGCGCGACTTGCGAATGCTGGTCGCGGAATGACTGGACGGGCGGTTTTCAGTTGTCGGTCGTCAGCCGACGGCCGGCTGGTCAAAACTGAAAACTGAAAACTGTGAACTGACAACTGGAGAAGCAATGCAGCTCGGATTCATCGGACTGGGCATCATGGGCATGCGGATGGCGCGGCGCCTGCTTCAGGCCGGCCATTCGCTCGCTGTTTACAGCCATAGCAGGGCCAAGGCCGAACAGCTTGGCGCCGAGGGCGCGCAGGTTGCGTGGTCTCCGGCCGAGCTGGCCTCGCGCTGCGACCTGGTTTTTCTGATGGTCGGCAACACCGAGCACATGCGGGAAACGACAGTCGGCGCCAACGGCCTGGTGCAGGGGATTCGCGCGGGATCGGTGGTGGTGGATTCGAGCACCGTATTGCCGTCGGCCAGCCGGGGGGTGGCCGCCGAGTTTGCCGCCAAGGGGGCGGAATTCCTGGACGCGCCCTGCACCGGCAGCAAGGCGGGCGCCGAGGCCGGCAACCTCACCTTCATGATCGGCGGCAACAGCGAGGTGTTCGAGCGCGTCCGCGAGTACTTCCTCCCCATGGGCAAGAAGCTGTATTACGTCGGCGGCAACGGCATGGGGCTGCACGCCAAGCTTTCGCAGAACCTGCTGCTGGCGCTCACCTACCAGGGCGCCTGCGAGGCCTTCGTGCTGGCGGCCAAGGCCGGCGTCCCGCCCGAGTTGATGTATGACATCATCCAGAACAGCGCGGCCAGGGTCGGCATCATGGAGTACAAGAAGAACGCGATCTTTCAGGGCGACTGGTCCACCAACTTCTCGCTGAAGTGGATGCACAAGGACATGTCGCTGATGCTGGAGTCGGGCCGGGAACTGGGCGTACCGCTGCCGGCGGCCGCCCTGGTGCGCGAGTTGTTCGGGGCCTCGATCGCCCGCGGCCATGCCGACGACGATTACGCTTCGGCCATCACGCTCATTGAAGACTGGGCCGGAGCGCAGGTGCGCGTGAAGGAACCGGGCGCGGGCGATTAGTTCCGGGCTGTAGGCTGTAGACTGTGGGCCGTAGGTTGTGGACTGCAAGCAAGGATTCCGCTACCGTTGGGGGAGCATCCCTTCTGATCGGTTACTCGGAGGCCCGCTCACCCTGGCTTCTGTTCCGGCCGCCTCACAGCCCACAGTCTACCGTTTGCAGCCTACACTGCAGCGTGCATAGGCATACATCTGCTTCCCATTTGGTGTAGAATGCGCACGGGTCCCCAGGGTTACTCTTCGCACGGGGGGCATATGACGGGGCCGGAGCAGTTTGATTTCGTCGCCTTTGGCGAGAGCTTACGTGGGCTGCCGCGCCAGGAACAGCGCGATCGGGTGCAGGCCGAGATGGCGCGGATGCAAGGCATGGTGGTCCGCGAGCCGAGCCTGAAGTTCAGGCAGCAACTCTACCTGCGTCGGTTGGAACGGCTCAGCCGCTTCATGGCGGGGGAGGAAGTGGCGATAGAGTTGACGCCGACGGAGATCGAAGCCTACGCGCTGATTGCCACCCCCCTTGCGGAAGAGCCGCGAGCGGCGACCGCCGCCGCTGCTGCGCACCACAGCGCGGCGCCGAGCGCGCCAATCGCTCCCCCGGCGGCTCCTTTGGCGGCCCCGGCAGCCGGCGAAGCCCCGTCGCTGGGGGCCGAGCGGCGGAAGGCGCGCCGCATCCAGATGCGCACCCGGGCCCGCATTCGCCGCGAGTCCGACGGCAGCGCCGAAGTGCTGGAGCCGGTCAACGTGTCGCGCGGCGGGATCGGCTTCCGCAGCAGCCGCCTCTATGCGCTGCACGAGAAGATAACAGTCAACATGCACTATCAGCCGGAGCAGCCGGAGACCGCCATGATCCACTCGCGCGGCATGATCGTGCGGGCGGTTGCCGAGACCGGAACGCAGTTGTATTCCTACGGCGTCAAATTCCTGGATTAAAACAATAAGCCGCGACCGGGTGGCCGCTGATCAGGACCAGGCCGGCGGATGCGGAGCGGGCGGAAATGCCGCTTGCGCCTCCCTGTCCTCCGCAGACCGCCGGGGACCATTCAGGAGAGTTTTGCGAGAAGCAACCCGGCAGCCACTGCAAAGATGCTTATCGTCGCTGCCACAATGAGCGCCCTTTCCAAAAGCCCCACAAAGATGCGAATCACTTGGCCTCCCTGTTGGCGCTTTGTGGCGCTTGCAGACGCGCTTGGTTAGTAGAGGGACCAGAGGTAGGTATTTGGTATACGGTACGTAGGTACCAGTGTAGTCTCTCGCGGATACCTTTACAGCGATGGCAATTTCGGATTGCGACGCGCTGCAAAGCCAACTGCGAGACACGACAACTGCCTACGGCTTGACCAAACGGCGGGCGCGGCCGCCCAGGACCAGGTATTCGGCTCGGCCCGATGATCCCGGCACAAGGCCAGCCTCCGGCCTATTCCGAAAACCGCTGGGCGATGGGGAAGCGGCGGCCAATGCCGAAGGCCTTCGACGTGACCTTCAAGCCCGGCGCCGCCTGCTGTCTCTTATACTCGTTGCGGTCCACCCGGCTGCAGATCTCCCGCACCAGCTCCAACGGCAGGTTCTGGCTTTCGGCGATTTCGGCGGGCGACTGGAAATCCTCGACATAGCCCTTCAGGATGCCGTCCAGCACGTCGTAAGGGGGCAGGAAATCCGTGTCTTTCTGGTCGGGACGCAGCTCGGCCGAGGGCGGCTTGGCGAACACCCGCTCGGAAATCGCGCCGCGGCAGTAGCCGGGCCGGTTGGCGATGCGCGACAGGTCGTAGACCAGCGTCTTGGGGATGTCGGCGATGACCGCCAGGCCGCCGGCCATGTCGCCATACAGCGTGGAGTAGCCCACCGCCAGCTCGCTCTTATTCCCCGTGCTCAGGACCAGGGCGCCGAACTTGTTCGACAGCGCCATCAGGATGTTGCCGCGGATGCGCGCCTGAATGTTTTCTTCGGTGACGTCGGCGGGCAGTCCTTCGAACACCGGCTGGAGCCCGTCGAGATAGGCGCGCCAGGTGGCGGTGATTTCGACGACTTCGAAGCGGATGCCCAGGGCTGCGGCCAGCGCCCGCGCGTCCTCCAGGCTGGCGGGCGAGGAATACGGCCCGGGCATGCCCACCCCGGTGACGTTCTCAGCGCCCAGCGCGCCCACGGCGATGCAGGCCACCAGTGACGAGTCAATGCCCCCGCTCAGGCCGACCAGCGTTTTGAGGAAACCGCACTTGCGCACGTAATCGCGGGTGCCGAGCAGCAGGGCGCGATAGACGGCCTCGTTCTCGTCGGCGAACCACGGGTGCATATCCCCTTCGGCGGTGGCTGTGTCGTAGAAGACCAGGTCTTCCTCGAAGGAGAGGGCGCGGGCACGGACCGTTCCCTCGGCATCGACCACGGCGCTGGAGCCGTCGAACACCAGGCCGTCGTTGCCGCCCACCTGGTTCACCAGAACCACCGGGACGCGGTGGCGCCGGGCCAGCGCCTCCGGCATGCGCTGGCGCAGCGTGGGCTTGCCGACCCAGTACGGCGACGAGGAGATATTAATGATGAAGTCGGCGCCCTGCGTCATCAGCTCTTCGACCGGGTCGCGGCGGTAGAGGCGCTTGTGCCAGAAGCCCTTGTCGTTCCAGATGTCCTCGCAGATGGTAAGCGCCATCTTTCGCCCGCAGAAGGGAACCACCGACTGGCTTTCGGCGGGGGCGAAGTGGCGTATCTCGTCGAAGACGTCGTAATTGGGCAGCAGCATTTTGCGCTGCACGAAGCGGACGCCGCCGCCAGCCAGCAGCGCGGCGTAGTTGGCGGCGGCGCGGCCGGTCTCCGCTTCGGCCCGCCCGGCGTAGCCGCAGACCATGTCGATGCCCAACTCGCCGCCGGCGCCGGCCAGCCGCTGCAGCTCGTCCTCGTTGCGGCGCAAAAACGCCGGCTTTTCGATCAGGTCGCGCGGAGGATAGCCGCACAGCGCCAGCTCCGGAAAAATGATCAGCCCGGCTCCGGCGGCTTTCGCCCGGCGGGCGTACTCGATCATCTTGTCGGCGTTTCCCGCCAGGTCGCCGACGGTCGGATTGATCTGTCCCAGCGCCAGCTTCACGGTTTCATTATACGGGTGCGGGCGGGTTTGGCGCACCCGGACCCAAAATTCACCACGGATCCCGCAGGGCGGGACGGATGAACACGGATAGCCACCGAATGGCAGCCCCGGCTGAAGTCGGGAATCCGCGTGAATCCGCGTAATCCGCGGATTGGGTTCCGGCTTCCCGGGTCCGTGTCATCCGTCCCGTCCTGCGGGATCCGTGGTGAATAGTCCGGTTCAGTCCGCGCTGGCCAGACTGCGCGCGGCATCGATCATGGCCAGAACGTTGCCGTCGGGCGTCCCGTGATCCATGTTGATCGAGCAGACGCCCACGCGCTCGGTTCGACCGGCGGCGGCCAGCAGTTGTTCCGTGTCCTTGCGAACCTCGCCGGCGGTCGATTGCAGCATGCGGACCGGGCTCAGGCGCAGGTTCAGAAAAGCGCGGGGCAGCGCCCTGCTGCAGGCGGCCACGTCCGATCCCCAGCCCACGTCATAGAAGACCGCGCCCGTCTCGGCGTACGCTTCGGCGAAGAGGTGCAGGTTCCCGCCGCAATGGTGGATGCCGTAAGGGCGCAGTTGATTGGCCAGGCGGCATTCGTATGGCAGCAAGGTCTTTCGGAATAGCGCCGGAGAGATCATCTGAACGGCGCAGTTCGCGTGGACAAAGGTGGTCGGGTCCACGTGCAGAATCGAGCGATTCACAGCCACCGACGCCGTCCCCGTCCGCGACCGCACATAGCTTGCCACGCGCGCCTGGGTTTCGCTGATCACCGAAAGAAGGTGGCCGGCAAGCTCTGGGTCTTCGACCAGGTCGAGGAAAAACTGCTGGCCGCGGAGATGCAAGGCGGTGGTTAGGAGGCCGTCGATGTTGAAGTCGCCCACGACGTGGCCGAATTCCTTTTGCAGCCAGTCCATATCGGCGATGAGCCGATCCATCGGCCAGGTGCGCTCGATGTCGGGCACGCGCAAGGCCAGGGCCTGTTCGCGGCTGAGATCGGCGGGCACGGGCCACGGCGCATCGTGCTCGCTGAAGCGGATTTCCACCCCCAGCAGCGCGGGCACCACAAAGCCTCCGGCCACATGCTGCGAGCCCACCACGGGCCGCGGGCCGGGATTCGGTTCGCCGATTCCGAAGCGCTCGTAAAGCGCCCGGCGCATGGCCAGGTCGTTCTTGATCCTGGCCTTGCGGTCAAAATAGAACGGCTGATCAAAGGAAATCCCGTAGTTCCGAAACCACCAGTTGGGGTTGAAGACCACTTCGACGCTTACCGGCACGATAACAAGAATAGCAGCGGTGGGCAAACAGGCGGCCGAAGAAAAGACGGTTGGATGTATATTGAGAGGCCGCCATGCATTCACCACAAAGCCACAAAGAACACAAAGTCCACAAAACAATCTTTCTTTGGGAACTTCGTACCTTTGTGTCTTTGTGGTTGAGAGCTGCGCTCATAGCGCTGGTCGCTGTCGGGTTGCAGGCGGGCGAAATCCGCCTGGGCCTCGAGCCGGACCTGTGGCAGAAGCGGATCTCCAACACCGGCGGGGTGGCGGAAGCGGCAGCGCCCGCTACTTCGACTTTTCGATTGAGTTTGTTTTCTGAGAGAAACGCGTGTCATGGCGACCTTTAGGAGGAACGCTATGTATCCAAACGATGGAATCTTGCGGAGAGATGTTTTCAAGGGCGTAGGCGCGGTCTTCACGGCCTCGCTGTTCACCGGCAAAATCAGAGGCGCCAACGACCGCGTGGCCGTGGGCTTCATCGGGCTCGGAGCCATGGGCTCCGGCAATCTCGGGTACGCGATGAAGGTGCCGGAGGCGCAGCCGGTCGCGGTCTGCGACGTGTACCAGCCGCACCTGGAACGCGCCGTGGAAGCGGCGCGCAAGCGCGATGTCCAGGTGAAAGCGGTCAAAGACTTCCGCGAAATCATCGCCGACAGGTCGATCGACGCCGTCTGCATCTCCACGCCCGACCACTGGCACGCCTACATGGCCGTGGAAGCCTGTAAAGCCGGTAAGGACGTGTTCGTCGAAAAGCCCGCCAGCAAAGGCGTCGAAGAAGGGCTGAAGATGGTGCAGGCGGCCCGCAAGTACAACCGCGTGGTCCAGGCCGGCACCATGCAGCGCTCCGGCGGCTATTTCCAGAAAGCCGCGGAGATCGTCAAGAGCGGCGCCATCGGCGACATCACCTTCTGCCATGCCTTTCAGAGCGGACGGACCAGCAGGAAGGGCTTCGGCAATCCACCCGACAGCGACCCGCCCGCGGGTCTCGATTGGGACATGTGGCTCGGCCCCGCGCCCAAGGTGCCATTTAATGCCAACCGCTGGGGTGTCAAAACGGCAGGATTCCCCACGTTCCGCTATTTCTGGGATTATGCGGGCGGGGCAATGACCGACTGGGGCGTGCACCTGATTGATCCGCTCCACCAGTGTTTCAACGACGTGATGCCCCTCGCCATTTCGGCCAATGGCAGCAAGTTCTATGTGCAGGACAACCGCGACACTCCCGATACCTTGCTGGCCACCTTCCGCTACCCGAATTTCCTCGCCAGTTACGAGAGCCGCACCTGCAACCCGATGCCGATGTTCGGGCCGCATGGTTCCGGCACCTCGATCCATGGAACTGAAGGCACGATCATCGTCCTTCGGCGCGGCTGTTGGGTGATCCCCAACGAGAAATCCAGCCTGGCCCCCGCGACCTGGGAAAAAGATCCGGCGATGAGCGAGATGAACGTGCCGCACTGGAAGAATTTCATCGCCTGCATCAAGTCGCGCGAAAAACCGATCAGCGACATCGAGACGTGTGTCCGCTCCTCGACAGTCTGCCTGCTCGCCAACCTGTCGATGCGCTACAAGTCATGGCTGGATTGGGATGAGAAAAACTGGACGGTGGCGCAGGACGCGGTCAAACCACATCTGAAAGTCCCTTACCGCAGCCCCTGGAAGCTGAAAGTGTGATCGCCCGATATGTGTGCCGCCGGCTTTTGTGATTGCCCAGGACCTTGGCCCTTGAATGGCGTGGTACACTTCCAGGCGCAGGAAGGGACCGCGCCATGTCCAAATCGCATTCTTCCGAAAATCGTTGGCAGTTCCAATCGGGTCCGGTGTCGCGGCGGCGGCTTTTGGCGGCCACGGCCGGATTTGGCCTTACGGGTATGCTTGGGGCCTTCAGCAGCCTGGCTGCGGCACAGCGGGCTGCCGCGAGCAAGCGGCCCAACATCGTCGTCATCCTGGCCGATGACCAGGGCTGGGGCGACCTGAGCATCCACGGCAATACCAACCTCTCGACGCCGCACATCGACTCGCTGGCGCGCGACGGCGCGCTGTTCGAGCGTTTCTATGTCTGCGCGGTGTGCGCCCCCACGCGGGCCGAGTTCCTCACCGGGCGCTATCATGGGCGCGGCGGCGTGCGCGGTGTCAGCACCGGCGCCGAGCGCCTCAACCTGGACGAGAAAACCATTGCTCAGAGCTTCAAGGCCGGGGGCTATGCGACGGGCGCCTTCGGCAAGTGGCACAACGGCTCCCAATTCCCCTACCATCCGAACGCGCGCGGCTTCGACGAATACTACGGCTTCACCTCCGGCCACTGGGGGCTGTACTTCGACCCGGAGCTGGACCACAACGGGAAGCTGGTCCGGGGCAAAGGCTACATCACCGACGACCTGACCAACCACGCGCTCGATTTCATCACCCAAAACAAGGACCGGCAGTTCTTCTGCTACCTCCCGTTCAACACCCCGCATTCGCCGATGGAGGTTCCGGACCGCTTCTTCGAGAAGTTTGCGAGCCTGGAGCCGAAGATGCGGGCCCGCGATCCGAAGCTGGAGGAGATCCCCATGACCCGGGCGGCGCTGGCCATGAGCGAGAATATCGACTGGAACGTGGGCCGGGTGCTGGCCAGGATCGAGGAGCTGAAGCTCGCCGGCGACACCATCGTCATGTACTTCAGCGACAACGGGCCCAACAGTTGGCGGTGGAACGACGGCATGAAGGGCCGCAAGGGGTCGGTGGACGAAGGGGGTTTGCGGGTGCCGTTCCTGATCCGCTGGCCCGGCCACATCCGGCCCGGCGCCAGGATCCCGCAGATCGCCGGAGCCATCGACCTGCTGCCCACGCTGGCCGACATGGCGGGCGTCCGCGTCGTCAGCACCAAGCCGCTGGACGGCAAGAGTGTCAAGCCGTTATTGCTGGGAACGGCAAAGGAATGGCCCGACCGCATGATTTTCTCGCTCCAGAACAAGCGCATCAGCGTCCGCAACCAGCAATACCGCCTGGATGCCGGCGGCCAGTTGTTCGACATGGTTGCCGATCCCGGCCAGGACCGCGACATCTCAAAGGAGAAACCGGAAGTCGCGGCGAAACTGCGCGAGGCGGTGGCGCAATGGGGCAAGGAAGTGCTGCCGATGGTCGGCCCGGATGACCGTCCGTACCCGGTCGGGCACTCCAAGACCACTATGCTGCCGGCCCGCGACGGCGTTTCCGGCGGCGGCATCAAGCGCAGCGCCAACGCTCCCAACTGCTCCTACTTCACCAACTGGACCAGCAAGGACGACAAGATGACCTGGGACATCGAAGTGGGCCAGGGCGGCGAATATGACGCCGACATTTATTACACCTGCCGCCCGGAGGATGTGGGTTCGATCGTGGAGCTGAGTTTTCTGGGGGCGCGCGTCCAGGCCAAGATCAGCGAGGCGCACAATCCGCCGCTGATTGGCGCGGAGTTCGACCGCGTGCCGCGGGGGGGCGAGTCCTATTGGAAGGATTTCCGAGCGCTGCGGCTGGGGGCGATTGCGCTCGCCAAGGGCCGCGGCGAGCTGCTTCTGCGCGCGCTCGACACTACCGGCAAACAGGTCGCCGACATCCGCTACGTGATGCTCACGCGCCGCAAATAGGCGCCCGCAACCGAGCCGCCACCGTGAGGGAGCGTTCCCGACTCATCATGGTTCCGCGGACGCTCGCTGACGCTCGCGGCTCGGTTCGAGCGATGGAGGTACCCATGAGAAAGCTTACCGTCCTGCTCACACTCGTTTTGATCACTTCGCTTGCTCAAGCGCAATCCCGGATCACCTCCCCCGAGAAATTCTTCGGATTCCAGCTCGGCAGCGACCGCAAAATGGCGCGCTGGGACAAAATCGTCGAGTACTGCGCGCTGCTGGAGAAGGAAGGCGGCGGCAAGCTCAAGGTGGTGAACATGGGGCCGAGCACCATGGGCAACCCCTTCCTGCTGGTGATCATCTCTTCCCCGAACAACATGGGCAGGCTGGAGCGGCTGCGCGAGGTGAACGCCCGGATCAGCGATCCCCGCGGGCTCACCGAGCAGGAAGCCAGGAAACTGATCGGGGAAGGGAAGGCGGTCATCTGCCAGTCCATGAGCCTCCACGCCACGGAGATCGGCGGGACGCAGATGGCGCCGGAGCTGGCCTATGACCTGGTCTCGCGCGCGGACGAGGAAACGCAGCGCATCCTGGACAACGTGATCTTCCTCATGGCGCCGTCGTTCAACCCCGACGGCCAGATCATGGTCACCGACTGGTACCAGAAAACCCTGGGCACCGAGTACGAGGGGTCGAACCTGCCGTGGCTGTACCACAAGTATGTGGGCCACGATAACAACCGGGATGCCTTCCAGAACAACATGGCCGAGTCGCAGTACATGTCCAAGGTGCTGTTCCGGGATTGGATTCCGCAGGCCTACATCGACCACCACCACATGGGCAGCTACGGCGCGCGCATCTATGTCCCGCCCTATGCCGAGCCCATCCGGCCGCACGCCGACCCGCTGATCTGGCGGGAGATGAGCTGGTATGGCGCGCACATCGCTTATAAAGAAGAGGAGGCCGGCCAGTCGGGGATCCTGAACATGGCGCAGTATTCCGGCTGGGGCCATTTCGGGTTCCACTGGATCACGCCCTTCCATAACATCGCCGGCATGCTGACCGAGTCGGCCAGCGCCAAGCTGGCCACGCCGATTTTCATTCATCCCGACCAGCTCCGCGGAGGCGCGCGCGGCCTGCCCGACTACGAGGAACAAACCACCTTCCCCAATCCCTGGCCGGGCGGCTGGTGGCGGCTCCGCGATATCGTCGAACGGCAGAAAATTTCCGCCTGGGCCCTGCTGGACCTGGCGGCGCGCAACAGGGAGACGGTGCTGTGGAATGCCTACCAGAAGGCCAGGAGGCAGACCGAACGGGGCGTGGCCGGGAAGCCCGCGGCCTACGTGGTTCCCCCGCTCCAGCATGATCCGCTGACCGCCGTGAAGCTGGTCAACAAGCTGCTGCTGCAGGGCATCGAGATCCAGCAAGCAACCAAGGGCTTCACCACGGCCGGCGGCATGACCTACCCGGCCGGGTCCTATGTGGTCTCGCCAGCGCAGCCCAAGATGGGCGTGATCCGCTACCTGCTCGGCCGCACCGTGTATCCCGACAACGACTGGACCAGGGCCAGGGACGGCTCCCCGATGCGGCCCTACGACATGGCCACCGACACCATGTACGAGTTCATGGGCGTGCGCGTCGATCCCCTCGACGAGGAAGTCAAAGCCGGTCTGGCAAAACTCACCGGCGCGGTCCAGGTGGCGGGAAAGGTGGCGCCGGGCGCCGTGGCCTACGCGCTCGATGGCAGGCTGAACGACAGCTTCCGGGCGGTGAACATGCTGCTGGAGAAAGGCCTGGCCGTGCGCCGCGTCGATCGGGCGGGCCAGGGCCTGCGCCCCGGCGACTTCCTGGTGGACGCGGGGCCGGAAGCCGTGTTCGCCCCCATTGCCAGGGAGACGGGCGTCGATTTCACGGCGCTCAAGCAGGATCCGCAGCAGGGCACGCACCAGGTCAGGCGGCTGCGCGTGGCCATGTACCAGCGCTACTTCGGCGGCAACATCGACGAAGGATGGACCCGCTGGCTGCTGGAGCAGTTCGGCTTCCCGTACACCTCGCTGATGGACGCCGAGATCAAGAAGGCCGAGAAGGGCGGCCTCAACGAGAAATACGACCTCATCATCCTGCCCGACGATTCCACCGCCACCATCACCGGTGAGCGGTCCGCGGCTCCCGGCGGCCGCGGTGGACGCTCGGAGATGTTCGGCCGGCTCGAAGAGACCTATCCGCCGGAGTACCGCAGCGGCATCGGCAACGAAGGAGTGAACGCGCTGAAGACTTTTGTGCAGAAAGGCGGCGCCCTGGTGACGCTTGGCGGGGCCGGCAGCTTCGCCATTGAGAAGCTCGGGTTGAGCGTCCGCAACGTGGTCGCCAGCCAGAGTTCGAAGGAGTTCTGGTGCCCGGGCTCGACGCTCAAAGTGAAGTTTGACAATGCGCATCCGCTGGCCTACGGGATGCCGGCAGAGGGCCTGGCGCTCTACCTCAGCGGCAATCCGGCGTTTGAGATCGTTCCCAGCCAGCACAACGAGCGGTATGAGGTGGTGGTGCGTTACGCCGACCGCGATCTTCTTCAGAGCGGCTGGCTGGTCGGGGAACAGACGCTGGCCAAGAAGGCGGCCATGGTGGCGGCCGGGTACGGCAGCGGCCGCGTGATCCTGTTTGGCCTCCGGCCGCAGCACCGCGCCCAGACGCACGCCACCTTCAAGCTGCTGTTCAACGCATTAATCCGCTAACTCTGAGTCCGCCGGTGTATACTCCCCGGCATATCGGGCCTTGAGAAAGACAGTGTGGAATGGAGGAATGTGCCGATGAAACTTCTGACTGCTGCTGCTGTGATTTTCTTTTTCCTGCTGGCGGGGACCTGCTTCGCCGCTGACATCGACGGCAAATGGGTGTCCGAGCGCAAGATGGAGCGCGACGGCCAGGCGTTCACCATAAAGCAGACCCTCGAGCTGAAAGCGGAGGGGAGCAAACTAACCGGTACCGTCACCGTTGTTTTCGGCGACATGGAGCCCATGAAATCCGCCATCCGGGACGGGAAGGTTGATGGCAACAAGTTCTCCTTTGTGACCGTCGCTTCCACGCCCAACGGGGAGTTCAAGATGGCTTACGAAGGGACGGTCGAAGGCGACACGTTGAAAGGGTCGTCAACTCGTGAAGGCGGGCAGAGCCGCCCCTTTGAGGCTCAGCGAAGCAAGTAAAGGGTCATTGAAAATCGGAGGCGCGGCCACAGGGTTCAGACTGATGAGGCAGAAGTGGCTCGCCTTGGAGGAGATAGCAATGAAGAAAATGTTGGCCGTCGTGCTCGTACTGGCGCTGTGCGCGGCGACGTCCCCGTTGCTGGCGGGGGCGGCGCCGGGGGCACAAAAGGGCAAAGCCAAGAGGGAATCCAGGCTGAAAACGAAGTTCGGACAGCTCGACACGAACAAGGACGGAAACATTGCCCGCGACGAATTCAAGGGCAAGCAGAAGGCGTTCGGCCGGATGGATGCGAACGGCGACGGCAAGATCAGCTTCGACGAGTACAAAGCCGCGAGCGAAAAGGCGGGGAAGGGCGGCAAGCGCGGCAAAGGGCGGAAGGGGCAATAGCCCGCCGCAGTGCGCGGGTGGCGCAACCGCCCGCGCGCAACGCGCGAACGGCCGGACGGGGGAAGTTCTCGTCAGCAAGAAACCTCATGCCGTTGTCAGCGGGTAGACCCTCTCCGAATGAAGCACCTCGCTCGCATAGGCAAGGCAGGCGCGGATATCCTCGGCCGTGAGATTGGGATAGCTGTCAAGGATCTGCTCCTGTGTCCAGCCTTTGGCCATCAGGTCCACGACAAGCTCGACGGCTATGCGCGTGCCTTTGACCACCGGCTTCCCCACGAGGATCCTTGGATCAACGTTGATACGGTCCTGCCAACTCATCAACACCAAGGATACCAGACAACGAGGCCCTTCGTCGCAGGCAATTCACCTGCAACCCGCTGCTGAAGCAGGGGCGCATCCGCAGGTGCGCCACGCACCGCTACTCGCTCATGGGCGGAGGGAGGAAGTCGTAGTCGAGGATCATCTTCTCTTGCAGCGCCATCAGGTGCTGGCGCTCCACGTCGCGCACCTCGGGGCGTCCCGCCAGGTTGTTCAGCTCGCTGGGGTCGTTCTCCAGGTCGAACAATTCGAGCACCGGGCGCGGATTCTGGAAGTAGGCGCGTTCGTGCTCGGGCTTCAGCTTGCCTTCGCGGTGCGCCGCCAGGATTTGCTGCCAGCTCGGATCGCGCGCGCTGTCCACGGGCTGGTATTCCATCGAGGGGGTGCAGTTGTAGATGAGCTTCCAGCGCTCGCTGCGCGCGCAGCGCGACAGGTCGAAGGTCGAGGACTTGGTCTGCGGCGTGAACGGCGCATTGCCGTGCGGCAGGCGGAAGCCGAAGATGTACTCGCGCGGCTGGTAGGAGCCACCCGTCAGCAGGCCCAGGAAGCTGCGGCCCGACATCTCCTTGGGCGGCTTCCCTCCGCCGGCCTCGATGAACGTGGGCGTGACGTCCTCGCCCGAGATCAGCGAGCGCGTGGTGGCGCCCGCCTTCACGCGCCCGGGCCAGCGCACCATCAGCGGCGTATTCAGCCCCGGATCGTACAGCGAGCCTTTGCCGTGCGGGAAGGCCATGCCGTTGTCGCCGATGAACATCACCAGCGTGTTTTCCTCCAGGCCGTTGCGGCGCAGCACATCCATGGACTCGCCGAAGAGGCCATCCATGCGCTCCACCTCGCCGCAGTAGGCGGCCAGGTCCTCGCGGACGCCGGGCAGATCGGGCAGGTGCGCGGGCAACCGGATCTTGGCCGGATCGACCTTGCCGGCGTTCTTGTCCCACACGTGATGCGGGTCGCTGTAGTTCATCCAGAAGAACCACGGGCGGCCTTTCGGCACTTTGCCCAGGAACTCGCTGAGCTTGGCGGGCGTCTGCGTCTGGGCGGAGACATCCAGGTAATCCACCCGGTTTTTCCAGGTCTGCAGGCCATACTTGTCATAGACGGCCTTGGTGACGGCGCCGGCCTTGATCACGCCGTTGAGGTGAAAATAGCGCCCGCAGACGCCGGTGTAGTAGCCCAGCGGCCGCAGGACCTCGGGCAGCGTGATGATCTCGGGAGGCAGCGGCGAGTTGAAGCGCCCCATGCGCACCGCCACCGGCGAGCGGCCCGTCAGGAAGGCCGTGCGTGATGGAACGCACTGCGGCGCCGAGCAGAAGCTGCGGTCGAAGCGCATGCCGGCGCGGGCGAAGGCGTCCAACACCGGCGTGGCCATGTAAGTCGCCCCGTACGCGCCCAGGTACGGCACGCTGTGATCGTCGGACAGGACCAGCAGAAGATTGGGCGCGGCGCTCCGCGATTGGGCCAGGGCCGGCGCCGCGGCCAGCCCCTGCATCAGAGTGCGGCGAGTGAGGTTCATAGCGGTCAAATCTTATCAGGGAGAGAGGGGCCATCCGCGGATTTCGCCGACGTGCGCAGATTCAGACTGCCTCCGAATCCGCTCAATCCGCGAAATCCGCGGATGGTCATTGCGCCTCGTTAAAACACATACTTCAGGGCGAACTGGACCTGCCGCGCCGGAAACGTGGAGCGGATGGTGCCAAAGGCCGAGCTGGTGCGGGTGTTGTTCGGGATCCCGAAGTTCGTGTGGTTGAGCAGGTTGAAAAACTCGCTGCGGAATTCGATCTGTCGGCTCTCCTTCCACAGCGGGAACGCTTTGTGCAGGCCCAGGTCGGCCTGGTAGAAGGCATAGCCGCGCGCGATGTTGCGCCCGGCATTGCCGAACGGATACCGCGGGTCGGTCGGCGATACCACGTTGTTCTTGTCGAAGTAGTTGTCGATGTTGCGCTGGCCCTCCGGGGCCATGAAATCGCCGAGCAGATTGGGGCGGTAGGTCGGCGCGCCGCCCGTGGCCACCGAGAGCTGCGTGGTGGGGGCGTAGTTCAGGTTGACCGGCGGCCCGCTGGTCATGGTGTTGATCATGGTCAGGCGCCAGCCGCCGGCAATGCCGTTCAGCACCGGGTGCGCCGAGGCGCCGAATTTCCGGCCCTTGCCGTAAGGCAGGTCGTAGACCAGCGTGGTGGTGTTGTTGAAAGGCTGGTTGTAGCTGCCGACACCCTTCTCGTTCTTCAGATCGCGGTAGTTCACCCGCGAGTTGTCCCCGTTGAAGACCTCCAGGTGGCCGGCGGCGTTGTCGATGGACTTGGACCAGGTGAAGGAGTTCAGCACATACAGCCCGCCGGAAAACTTCTTCTCGATCTTCATCTGCAAGCCGTTGTAGTTGGAGAAGCCGCCGCCCCAGGAGATCTGAACCTGGCCGAACGTCTGGAGGGGCCGGCGGGGCTGTACCGCCAGGTTCTCGCCCAGGCCGTTGGGCCGCGCCTGGTTGTAATCGCCCAGGATCATCAGCTTCACTCCCCGGTTGCCGACGTAGGCGATATCGAACACCAGGTCGCGCCTGATTTCGTGCTGGATCGTGAAGTGCCAGCTCTGCACGTAGCCGGTGCGGTTGTCGGCCGGGGTGTAGTTGACGCGCGAGGTGAGCGTGCTGAAGCGGTCCGCCGTAACCATGCTGGGCACATACCCCAGCGCTGTGGGCCGGAAGCAGGTGGGCGAGGCCTGGTCGGCGGCGCAGGTCGGATTGGCGGGCACTTGGTCGATGATGGTGTTGATCACCGTCGGCCCGTTGTAGGAGAGCATATTCTCCCCGCCCATGCGGTTGAAGTGGATGTAGCTGACGCCATAGCCGCCGCGGATCACCGTCTTTCTCATCACGCTGTAAGCGAAGCCGATGCGCGGCGCCCAGTTGTTGCGGTCGGGCTTGACCAGCGCGCGGCCGTAGATGCCGCCGCCGCCGGCCGGGATCAGCTTCAGTCCCGCCGGGTCGAAATTGCTCAGGCGGTTGTCGGCTTCCCACTGCGGCGTCGCGTACTCGTAGCGCGCGCCCACGTTCAGCGTCAGCTTGGGCGACACCTTAAAGTCGTCCTGGAAATAGAAGAAGTTCATCCGCTGGCGGTAGTTGACCACCACGAAGTTCGCAAAGGAGTAGGAGCTGCGCGCGCCGAACAGGAAGTCGGCGATGTTGTAAATATTGTTGGACGAGCGCCCCGACGGCCGGCTGAACTGCCCGGCATAAGTATCGAGGCCATATTGCGGGGCGAAGTCGTTGATCTCGGTG